>JAOAGX010000160.1 GCA_026415535.1 Armatimonadota bacterium
TAAGAGACAGGTCCATGTACGAGCGGCACAGTTCGTCTTCTATGTTGATCGGGATGACTTCGCGCCCGACGTTGCTCAAGTGGTCACCTCATTTGGGGGGAGTTTGACGTTCAATATTATAATGCTCAGAACCGTGGGTGGTCAAGATAACGTCTGACTCGGGTAGCAAGAGACCTTGACAATTAGACAGGAATAAGGTACTAAATACTATATATTGATGAGTACGTGAGCCGGAACTCTATACGAATCCAGCGGTCAACTTGTCCGACAAATGGGGGGCTAAGATATGCACAGATCGAAGAACTTTTTGCTCGCGGTAATCGTGTTGGTGCTTTCTGCACAGACATCTTGTGTTCTGGCGGCGAATTCCGCCCCAATATTGGGCACGGTGACTCCAGCGTCCGGCAATATTACCATAGGTGTGTGGACGAATGTCACCTGTACGTACTCAGACGCGGATGGCCATGCCAACCTGGCAGCCTGTTACTTGCTGATCAACAGCTCAGTCAGCCCAACCGGTGCTGCCTATCTGGTCTACAATGCAAACACGAACAAGTTCTACGTGAAGAACAATGCCGGAACAGATCTGCCGATAGGCGGCGTGACGCCCGGTACGGTCGCCGTTATCGAAAGTGAGAACGTAGCCCTTGATTGCTCAGGCAGCACAGTCACGCGAAGCGGCAACAATGCCACAATCAAATGGCGAATCAGGCTCAAGTCCACGATGCAGAAGAAAACTTGCGGCCTCTATATGAAAGCAACCGATGACGCTGGAGCGTATGCCGGTTTCACCTCGAAGGGATCGATCTATGCAAACTCGGCTCCAGTAGCTTCGACAGTTTTTCCAAAGTCCGGCACCATGCCATTCAATTCCTGGATGACATTTACGGTCACCTACACTGATGTCGATGGCGCTACCACAATGCGCACGTGCGAGCTTCTGATCAACAGCCACGTGTCTGATAACGGCGCCGCACATTTCTTGTACGACCGACACATGAACCTTCTCTATATGAAGAACAACTCAGGTGTCGCGAGCGAGGGCACCGCCCCGGGATCCGCAGTTACACTGGAGACCGAAAACGCAAAGCTGGATTGCGCGAACACATCCGTCTCAACAAGCGGCAACAACCTAACAGTAGCATTCCGAGTGATGTTCAAAAGCACGATGGCCGCAAAAGTATGCGCGCTCTTTACCCAAGCCTCAGACGATCGGGGAGCAATCGGACCTTGGGCAAGTAAGGGCGTTATACGCATAAACAGCAATCCCGCAATAGTGAGTGTAACGCCGGCTGTGGGTAACCATTCGGTCGATACCTGGCGAATCTTCACGTGCGTCTACGCGGACCCGGATGGAGCTGCGAACCTGGCGTGGTGCGGGCTTATGGTCAACAATGCAATTGCCAACTCGGGCGCGGCTCAGTTCCTATACAACGAGACCACTAACAAGCTGTACATGAAGAACAACGCCGGTACGCTTACGCCAGTGGACGGTATCGCTCGTGGCACAGCCTCAACAATAGAAACTGAAAACGCCATACTCGACTGTGCAGGCACAACTGTCGCCAAGAGTGGCAATTATCTCACTATCAAATGGCGGGTAAAATTTAAATCTACCATGGTCAACAAGTCCTGTAACCTTTACATGAACGCCGCTGACGATCTGAACGGGCGAAGTGACTGGCAATCGAAGGGAACAGCGAAAATTACTCCGTCACAGCTTGCCTCTTACCTAAATCAGGCCGTTTCCAAGCTCAACCAGGCGATCTGTATGGATCCTTATAACGCCGGCACGGCCAAGGCCCTGATCCAGCAGGCCAAGGACCTTTTCGCCCAGGCTAAAGCAATCGAAACCAGTGACCCACGAGCGAATTTTGGTTTGGCCATAACAAATGCGGCGCTCACGGTTCAAAACCTGATAGACAAGTATCATCCTATATTGAGTACGCAGGGCGGGCCATCGGTGCTATCGAACGCAGTCAACAGCCTGGCGTTTCTGAATCTGCCGAACGTTCTTAACTCCACCAGCA
The DNA here is from genome assembly GCA_026415535.1 of Armatimonadota bacterium. GTDB lineage: Bacteria > Armatimonadota > UBA5829 > UBA5829 > UBA5829 > CALJES01. The sequence goes on from JAOAGX010000160.1 coordinate 2,031, forward strand.
ACACTCTCAACAGCTACGTGACGAGCTATATGAAACCGGCTCAGGCTTTTGTCCTGCATTCGAACGGGGCCCATCCGCAACTTGTGCTTGATATGCAGAATGACCTGAAGAGCATCGTCCTACCGATGCTCAGGACCGTTTCCTCGTATTTGGATGTGGCAGAACAGGCGGGATCTTCTTTCGAGTTCATTGTTGGGAGCAGTCCGTCGAGTTGCATCTACTATGTCCTGGATATCGGTGACGTGCGTTTGCTCCACGGAGCTCTCCTACTAGCGAGATGGGCACTAGCAATTCCGGCCTCGTACAATCCGTATATAGACAACTTCGAAGGCAATCTTACACTGGAGGACCGGGATTTAGATCACAACGGAATCCTGACTCGCAACGAGCTGTTGCCTCCTAGCCCCTGTGGAACGCTTGTATCGCCAAGCATTATGACGGCGGCAAAGTCAGACCTAATAAAGGGCGCGGAAAAACTACATGCGGGCTTGATGGATACGCTGGCTGAAACAAGCGACAACTACGAACTGATCCCATGGCACACACCCGGCTCGGGGACAACACGAGACGATCTCGTTCGAATCCTGGACTTTGCACAGCAACTGCGGTTGGCTGCCACGGCCCCAACACCGGTCCAAGGAGAAAATGAGGACGGCGAGCCATTCTCTATGATAGTCTATCTCGGAGCATGGAACGACAACCCTCCACCGGATCTGACATTCTTCGTCCCATCCTTCAGAAAGACAGAAAGACCCGCTCCCAATTACGAGTACTTAGGGATTGGAACAACTGAGTGGTTAGCCCAACCTAAAGATTTACCGGATATTACGCTTGGAGGGCTCTTCCCGAACGGCTGGCCTCAAGCCCCTGAGGATGAGTTCTCAGATATTGGCTGGGAACCAACCGTTTGTGGCGTAACCACGACCCCAGCTAACCTCGCCACGGGAGTATCGAGAGCGACTAATGTAACGGTCACATGGAACAATTCTCACAACGGGTGGCAAACAAGCGGCTACGTTTTCACGGCTGTCTTGGACAGGGAAATCGGGCCCTATGCGTGGCAGCCAGTGGCTGTTTCGACTACAAAACCGAACTTTAGGCAGGTGATTCTAACGCCAACGAGCACTTTGTCCGCTAACACCTGGCACAGGATCACCGCCAAACTCTATCACCCGTCGAATCCGTCGTGGACGAGCTACACTGCAGTTAGGTATTTCCGAACAGGAAACTAGTCAAAACCCGTAAGCCAAAGTAATTCCAACGCTGGTCCCTCCGGTGCTTGAGGTCTTCGGCCCGGGGGGACCAGGTTGACTTTTTCGTCTTTCAGACTCTGGAATCAACTGCTCAAGCCGAAGAGACGACGCAAACCGACCTCTGCTGTAAACGGCGTGCAATTCTAATCCGTGGATTCGGCGCTTAATAGGCGTCCACTGGTAGCTGCCCCCTGCGCTGACCATGCCAAAAAACATCCTGCCCACATAATCGCCCTCCAAGGCGGAGTCGATTCTAACGATCTTGTACCGCACACCAACCTGCCACTTCTCGGACATCTGGCGCAGCGCTCCTACGTGCATAAACCCAACACGCACACCAACGTCGGAGGTAAAGTCAACTAATTCATTGAACGGCTGTAGCTTTAGCCCAAGCTTCTTACCCCGAATGCTCGACCCTCTTAGCTTCAGGTTGCGTCCGGCCGAAACGTAACCTATTTCCCATACAGAAGTTGGTCTAGTCTTAACACTAATCGACGCTTCGAACCTTGAATAGCCCGGCCAAGAACGCAGTTTCCCAACACTAGCCCCACCAAACAGGATATGATCGAATGAACTGCCAAAGCTCCAAGAGTAACCGAGTCTTCCCAGCACGCTATTACCGAGCCTGCCGACTAGATCGACGTCATACTGCTTAGTCCTCGCGCGGACTGGAAATTCGATTGGGGACGAATCCGAGGTGAACCCAAAGCTCGCATTATTCTCGCTGCCACCCATCGCGAAACCAAGCCTGCTTTCCGACCCGAGCAAATAGGCCAACTGAAACTTGGTGCTTGTTTCATTCCAGGAAAACCGTGTGTCCGACGCCCCAGTAATAACTCCAAAAAGCCGCTGAGGATAAAGCGACCATCCGTGACCATTTACCTCGGACCCAAACCCGCTCAAGCCGATCCTTAGTCTGCCCAAGCTTCGCCCGACTGCCCAACGATATGAAACTGCGTTCCCCGAAAATCGACCTCCAATCCGAGGATCGTCATAGAATAGATTGGCCTTCGAAGTATTTCTAGAAAGCCCGAAGAATGTCTCGCTGGCATCGTTTTTAAGTGGTATAACCAGCGACTCTGTCGCGCCCCTGGTTGTCATCTCGGCGGTGAGCTTGTTCTCCCTTGTGGTTCGCAAAATGTTCTCTGCGTCGAACTCGACCGCCAATATCGAGAACTCTGGTCTAAACAACGCCGGATCCCGAAGCGCCGATCCCCGAAACGTCGGAGGTGTCTCTCGGTCCAACGTTGAAATGCGCATCGGCGCGCACTCCAGCAAACCTGCCACAGCCCCATCTGCGCACACTTTACCACTAAAGCTTGCAAGTATTGCCACTAACCAAATATGGTTCGTGAAAACCACAATTCGTTTTATCGATCTAGCAGCGAATGAGGCAAAATTGGTTCTCATTGCGTTTCCACCCGGTTGGCAATCAGGAACAGATTAACAACATCCTTTAGGATTTTCAAGCAGTTCTCAGAAAGTCACCAACCTCATCTAAACGTAGTGCACGAGAGATAGACAGTTGGATGAGAAGGGTATTTGCCATGTGGCGCCTATCCTGGTATAAATACCTGTTTTTGGCAATTAAGCAAGTTTTTTGGGGCATGCCCTTGAAAAAAGAGCATGGTTGGTATAAACTATGCATAAGGAATACTGTGCCGACCGCGGGATGGGCCGCATCGGCTTGACTGTCGTGTATTCTTAGAACTTCTAGAACTTTCAGGAGGGAAGGATAATGAACAGGCCTACTGCAATCCTGATTTGCTGTCTTCTTATTTGTGGCACGGCAGTCCAGCCAGCTACGTACAAGTTCGTACCGTATCCATCTGCTGATCTCCAGGATCTGCCTCATGCCTATTAGTACACGTGGGGCATCGAATGGACATTGCCCGCCAACGAGGTTATTACCAGCGCCAGACTGACTTACAAGAGTATCTGGGATTGGCAGGTTGAGGAAGACCGTCTCTATACCCACCTGCTGAACACAGTTACTGATCCCAACGGCCCCAGAAGGTCGCCCAATTGGATCCAGAGAACCGAAACCGGTTATCAATATAAGACCATTACAATCAGAGGCACCGACAACCAGAGCGGGGGTGACAATTTCAGCGGACAGGGTTATCTGGTTGGCGTTTGGAACGATCCGAAAGGTGGTTCCAACGGTAAATTCGCAATAGACCTGAGCTACGACATTCCCTCGACCTACTTTGGTTGGATTGCAGACGGTAACTGGGGATTCGGCATCGATCCCGATTGCCACTACCTGTCTCTTATACACA
>JAOAGX010000161.1 GCA_026415535.1 Armatimonadota bacterium
CCTTAATACACAGCCGGGATTCTCCAGAGACTCTGACGAAATCGTGTTTAATACCTTCTTCGTCCAGTCCGCGCAGGATAGCTTCGCCGATCGATCCCCCTACAAACCCGGTGGCCAATGCACTTCTACCAAGCTCTTTGAGGACGCGTGCGACATTGATCCCTTTCCCGCCAGGCACGGTGCGGCACTCCGTTGGCCGGTTGATTCGATCTATGACAAAGGACTCAATCTTGTATGTTTTGTCGATGGAAGCGTTAAGGGTGACGGTTAGAACCAAAATGTTCTCCAGATGTGTGTCCCTGCGTGGCTGTTTTGATGGGACATTAGTTCCCTTACGAGTGTAATTCTAGGCACGGGGGTCGGCCGTGTCAAACGTGGTGTAGAAATTAGGCTGTTACGAGAGGACACAAACTCGGCGGCGATTCGGCTATACTGATATCTGAGACGTAGAATTGACGAGGACGCGTTTATCGCAACAACCTAGGAGAGTTCGGGCATGGCTTAAGTTTCAGCCGACTTAGCAAATTGAGCGACTGCCGCTTGTAACGCATCGCGGACGATGGGTCGCGGTTTCTCCAGTGTCGGATCACAATGTATTTCTGCACCTCATAGGCGAGATAGAACACAAGTCGAATTCTGGCCTCGTTTGAATAATCGCGTTCTTGACCATACCCTTTCCAGAATGCTGGTTCAGAAATCCCGCAATAGTCCAAAACGGCGAATTCTATTTCCTTGTCGCCCCAAAGAGCGCGGTCGAAGTCTAAGATCCCAGTTACATTCGCATCGTGACTTACCAAGATGTTTTGGCTCCAGATATCCATATGCAACAGCCGAGAACGAACAGGCCGGTCGAACACTGCATAGTACGAGTCCAGCAAACTTCTTACGTAAGACTGCTCTTCATAATCGTAGTAGCCAGCTACTGCGATGTCATCTACCATCTTGTTCCACATGACCCTAAACGCTGATGCCCAGTCAGGTTGCGGTTCCATACATTTGTGCGCTCCCAGATAGCCGTATTTGTCTGCCGTGATCTCGTGGATTTCGCGCAAGTATCGACCAGTTTGTTCCAAAATTCTTTGTAACTCACGCGAACCTGCTGGAAACTGCGTAAGAGGCGTTCCGGGTAAACGTTCCATCAGTATGAAGTCGCGGTCAACGTGTGCTCGACTGTTGTCGTAGGCAAGAATCTCAGCTACGGGAGCTGATGTGCGCTCTCGTACTAGAGCATGGATCTCGGGTTCTTGTGCCATCATACCGCGCTCATAGAATAGAAAGCCTGCATCATCCGGTGGTGCGATTCGCAATATCAGGGGCCGCTCAGCACCATCAACCATATAGGTTGTGTTAAAATGCCCTGTCGGGACCTGTTTGAACTGCAGACGCGAGCAGTCGACATCAATATGTGTAGTTACAAGTCGCGCTAAAAACTCTTTGGCAAAGTGTTCGGCCATACCAAATTGTTTATTGAATCTTGCTAGTTTGTCCTGTTTGGAAACACGGCTTCTTCGTTCTGCTCAGACCTACGCAGCATAACGCCGCAGCATTTTCGAACGCTACGAGATTTTTGGAATCCTGGGTGTTTTGTGAACTAGGCTTCCGAAAAAGGGTGGCTTTGGTACTTCGCGGCATCAGTATGGTCGGATTTACATCATTCTGATTGTGGCTGTATTTACGTCATTCTAAGCGAAGCGAAGAATCTCCCATAATATCAGACTCATTTTCCGATTCTCGGATTTTCGGATAAAGTTCGTTTTCGACAATTTTCCTCAGGATATGGAATGCGCGACTTCAATTGCGCTTTCAAAAAGCGGCGATAGAGCCTCGCGTTCCACAATATTAGTTAAACGACGAAAACGCCGGTTTTGCATTCTATTCCAGTGGGCTCAATTCTAACCAGCGTTGACTCTGCTGTTGAGTTGATAGTATTATCCCAAAAAATGAAAACATTGGTGCAAGAACGACGATTAAAACCGGTTTCTCATGAGAGCGAGCCAATCAGCGGCGTTACATTTAGAGGCGTTCTGATCGGGTTGATATTTGTTGCTATTACTTGTGTATGCGTTTGCTGGGCGGAACTGGTTTTAAAGACCATCCAGATTGGGTTCTTGCAAATGCCCCCCGCAGCCATTGGTATTTTTTTCTTCCTGATACTGTTGAACAAAGCAATGTCGCGTCTTGGCAGACGGCTTCGCCTTAGTTCTGTCGAGCTATTGATGATCTATATGATGATGGTCGTTGCATGCATGGTCTCTTCCCGAGGGATCATGGAGAAAGTCATTCCTGTCTTAGTGACGTCCAACTATTATGCAAATCCTGCTAACCAGTGGACGGAACTCTTTTCTCCGCACATCAAGAAGTGGATGGTTGCGTTTGATCCGGCCGGTCCCAGTTTGCAACCGGTTGCCAGGTCGTTTTTCGAGGGACTTCGCCCCGGCGAGTCGATTCCTTGGAAGGAATGGGCTTTGCCGCTTGCTTGCTGGGGTGCTTTGGTCTTGCTTGTAATCTTCGCGTTTTTATGTATCGCTACTATATTTCGGAAGCAGTGGGTAGACAATGAGAAATTGAGTTTTCCTCTTGTTCAATTGCCGCTCGAGCTTTCGCGTGCGAATGAGGGACAGGACATACTCAAGAACAAACTTCTATGGGGTGGGGCTGCGGTTCCGGCAATAGTGTTTACCCTGAATGGGATTCACAACATTTTCCCTTCGGTACCGCAGATAACTCTCAGCCTTTATGTTAACCAATACTTCGTAAACCGGCCGTGGAACGAGATCTATTTGACCTTGATATACCTTTCGTTTGCCGCGGTCGGTTTCTTCTATCTACTGCCTGGCGAAATACTGTTCTCGCTTTGGTTTTTTGCGCTAGTAGCCAGACTGCAAGATGTGGTCGCCGCATATTTCGGAATGGAGATAAAACCAATGCCGATGTACGGGACTCATTCTTTCGTGGCCTACCAAGTTGTTGGTGCGTATGTGGTTTTGGCAGGATATCTGTTCTTTGTTGCCATACCACACCTAAAACACGTGATGCGCTCAGCTTGGGCTGGTTTGAGGGACGAAGACAAGAATGAACTACTACCTTATCCTGTTGCCTTTTGGGGTTTGATCGTTAGCTTTGTGCTTATTCTCTGTTGGTGTCGACTAGCCGGAATGTCACTCTGGGTGGCAGCGCTACAGTTCTTCGTGTTTTTGTTCGTGGTGGCGATGGTGATGAGCCGAAGCACCGCTGAGGCGGGTGTTCTAATGACTGAGACCTCATTCAGGCCGGTGGACTTCTACCGTATGTTTGCGCCTGCAACCAACCTTGGTCCATCCAATTTGACCTTGCTGGCTTTTACAGACGCTGCTTTTATGCGCGATCAACGTGGCCTTCTTCTTACCGGCTTCTTGGACGGACTGAAGATTGCCGACGGCGCGAAGATGAGCCGAGCGTCGATGAGGTGGGTTTTCGTGATCGGAATTCTTTCGGCGATGCTTATCGCGGGTGCGATTCACATATGGTTGCCGTATACCAAGGGTGCAATTAACCTCTATTCCTATCCTTACAATGGCAATAACTGTTGGGCTTTTAGTGAAGCCGAGGCCCAGATTCGCGGTGCACCGACTCCCGATTGGCAGCCTAAAACGTTTTTTATTGTGGGAATGGCGTTTGCGCTGTTTCTGTCGTATATGCGTGCTCTCTACTACTGGTGGCCGCTTCACCCGCTCGGTTATGCATTGTGTATTTCGTGGACTATGACCGTTTTTTGGTTTTCGTGCTTGATTGCCTGGATAATCAAAACGCTGTTCCTTCGTTACGGTGGAATGAGGTTCTACGTCAAGGCTAGGCCGTGGTTTCTGGGGATGGTGCTAGGGGAGTTTGGGATGGCAGTGATATGGGCGCTAGTGAGTGGAATAACCGGCGCTACTGCCCCTGAGTTTCCCTGGCCTTAGAGCAGGAAGGTGTTATCGTGAGTAAGTCGACGCTTCTGATCGAAATGATAAACGTCCTGCGCGAGCGGCCGGGTGTTCGCATTGAGGAGTTGGCAAGCGCCGTACGCAGGTCGGAAAGAACGGTTTATCGTTGGCTAAGGGAGATTTCGGGTTCTCTCGGGATGCCGATATGTTGTAAGGATGGGGGCTACTATCTGCGCCAGATGCCTGACAAAACACTGTTCGCTCTGACCCCCCAAGAGCTCTTGGCATTTCGGTTGAGTCTGACATCAAGTCCTTTTAGAGAGGGATCGCCCGTAAGAGAGTATGCAGAATCTGCTTGGAACAAGATCAAAGACGCGGTGGTTTCGGAATGTGTAGAGGTGGCGAACGGTATGGCGCGTACGCGTTCGGTGTCTGTTACGACGTTTCAAGCTGAACTACCGCCGGGTTTGGTGGAAACACTCGACCGTGCTGTGGACCGCAAACGGCGTTTGAAGATAATTTATCGGTCACAGAAAAGCCGCCGAGTTGGCGAGTATAATATTGATCCGTATGCTCTGGTTTTCAAGCGTCACAGTTGGTACCTTGTTGGCTATTGCCACGAGCACCAAAAGGTTATACACCTTAAACTCGCCAGGTTCATAGGCGCAGCTGAAACGGGGGATGTCTTCGAACCGCCTGCGGACTTCTCCGTGGACGAATACTTCGCATCAAGCTGGGAGTCTTGGGCAGGTGGTGAGCCTGTGAAAGTTTGCGTGCGGTTCGATTCTGAGGTGGCCGATATGGTATCCGAGGTGAAGCGCCACCCTAGCCAAGTTGTTTACCCCCAATCGGATGGCGGGATCATTTTCGAAGTAACGGTTTCAGGCATCGAAGAAATTGCGTCCTGGGTTATGGGATACGGAAAACATGCAATTGTCTTGGAACCGGCTAGTCTTAGAGCTTATATGAATGATCACGCTCGTGGAATGGTGGCCAACTATGAACGCTGGTCCGACACTTCAGGGGCGGGGACAGATTAGACCCCCGCCCCTGAATTTATGCTAGACTAAGGCACAACGACCGGTGTCGGAGGTTGTGACGGACCGAACGGCAAGCTGCCAGGGTCCGGTTGTAGGAATCCCCTATCGTTAAACACGTCAAAGTTGACAAACTCATAGTTGGCGTTGATTGCTGCGAGAATATCTGTCAGGGTCTGGTAGTTCGGCAGACCGAAATAGGAGGGCGGTACTCCACCGAGTACTGCGTTCGCAATGTTCCGCACCTCGCGCACCGTTTTACCCTTAAATATGCTGCCTGTGAGTGTGAACTTTTCCAAGTCATAGCCCGGCGTTCTGGGCATTTGCCTGCGGTTGTTGTATGCGATGTTCATCTGCAGAGCGGCTAGCTCACCAGCTAGGGCTCCGCCGACTCCTGCAGGCAGCTTCCACGGATTGACGTAGCTCATATTCAGCTTACCGGACGGTCCGGTTTGAGGTAGAAAGGCGCACAGCCGTTTCAATCCAACGGAGGTTCCTTCCCAGCTCAAGGTGTTGCCCTGACCAATTATCATCCTATTGTTGTACGT
>JAOAGX010000015.1 GCA_026415535.1 Armatimonadota bacterium
AGATGTGTATAAGAGACAGGTGAACTGCAACGGGAACCGACCAGCTGTGATCGAGCCTTTTCCCATCGCCATATCGACCGAGGCGTAATACGGGAAGAACGTGTCCATAGTCCCAGTCGGCAACGAACCACCCTGGTAGTCATCCACTGATGCTAGGTAAGTAAGGTAGTTGCCGTAGTTGATCTGCGCGTTGGCGGTGACGCACTGACTGACCCGTCCAGCAATCTTCAGGTCGAAGTCTTTGACCAGACCGATGTTGCGCATGAACGCATCGTTCGGCTGGACAGCAGTCCGCTGGTCTAGGTTAACAACGGGCTGGCCGGTGGCCGAGCTTGTCGAAGACAACGCAACCGCGAAGACGTTTGCCTCGCCGGTGAAGCGCACTCTCTTCAACTCCGCCTCAATCGCGTCGACGCGAGCGCCAAGTGCCGCCACGTCTCTCTTTAGAGCGTCCACATCAACGCCAAGTGCCGCAATCTCATCGCGAAATTCGTCGATGAGTTTGCGCAGAGCCGCGACATCATCCTTGGTTGCCAGCTTGGCCAGATCGGGCTGCGAGATTCCCTTGATTGCCGCATCCAGGTCTTCCTTCGTGACAAAGCCGGTCGGCTTTTCCACGGTCGGAATCATCCCCTGCATCCAGTCTGCCAGACGAGCAATCGCAGTGGCAAACTCGTATCGGGTGATGGTTCTCTTTCCCTGGAACGTCCCATCGGGATATCCCATCAGTATCCCGTCCTTCTGTAACTGGTTTATAGCGTCGTACGCCCAGTGGTCTGCAGGAACGTCAGTGAACGCCTGACCAAACACAGGCGCAGCGAACACGACAAGCAGTCCCACCAAGAGGTATGCTGTCTTTTTCATTTGTCTGTTCCTCCTTGAATGAACCAACTCAGCAGGAGGACTCGACTCTTGCGAAGGCTTTCAGCGCTCACAGTCTCCTTGTTACCTGCCTAGCGCTTACGCCCTGCCGCACTCAATATCGAATACTCCTGCTTATGCCATCACCTGCAGCACTCACAGGATAATCGCCTGAGGAACGTTTCACCTCCTTTCCACCCTGCGCTGCAACCAGTGTGATAGCCTGGCTCCCCGAGATACTAACACAGCCTAACGGCTATGTCAATACCCTTAGACGTTTGATCTCATACGTTATGACCCGCTAATATCACTTCTTGGCAAAATTTCGTCGCAGTCACTCTGTCTTATGTGATTATGGCAGTAGGCCAGCTCGGCTGTAGTAATATGCCCCAAAGCCGCGGCCGCCCAAACATGCGTCGTCAACCTAAATAAAACGAGTGATCTCGACCCTGTGCTGGGATCCTTCGCTGCGCTCAGGATGATAACGAGATCGATGACAATGGAATCAGGGATGACTATGGAATTTAGGACTACAAACGGAATCAGGGATGAAGTTCCGGCTTCGAGGCTAAGAGCGTACGCGAAACATCAAGGCTGTGGATCACACAACATTCCCAGGATCGTGGTACTAACGCAAAAATCAAGATCACGGTGTTCGCACGAAATCCCTCACCTAGTGCCGGACGGAGCAGGAAGATATTTCGAGCAGGATCGGGGAGAACAGTTAAGGACTGAACAGGTTTGTGATTCTTGGACACTCTTTGTTGTTGGGAAGAACTAATTCAACGCGCTTTGGCTCCGTTTTTATCCCAGTTGTGTTAGTTCTTGCCGAATTTCCGCATCGACTCGTGTATTCGTAATGCACCCTATGACCGGCACATCCAGCGGTCTCTTCAGACCTTACCTAGCGTCCACCCTTCCATCGCAATGACGACGCTTCAACACCTTCGGACTATGCGAAAGTTGCTCTGACACGTTATAATATACCGGCAAATGGTTGTAGGCCATTTAATAACATTCGGATATCTTTATTAGTCTTGGCAAGTGCGTTCTCGACGATCCTCATTTAGGCGCGGAGCGTCAAATCGCCGAGAACAGCAGAGTTTGCGCTCTGTCGCAACAGCCTCGGATCCCGACATCAAGAAGCCGCTCACCGGTGTGATGCCCTGATCCTGCTACACCGCTTAGATTGGAGGCGTAATGAACAACCGAATACCAATAGCTATACTCGCCTTTCTTGTATTGGTGGCCCTGATCTGGCGGATTGCCAATCCGCCTGCTCCTCCGCCGCCTGGGCCGCTCGGCATGATTCCGGCCTGGGACAGCCAAACCAAGGTAGGCGATATGTCGGCATCGGCGGTCAATCCGTCCGGAACTATGTGGGCCGGAGCGTGGAACCAGAAGACTCGATCTGGAAAACTTCGGTCGGCACTCTTAATCATCGACCTGGAGAATCAGACCGCTTCCCGACAATCAATGAAGCCTGGTTCCTTGGTTACGAGTCTTGGTTGGCGAGATGATGACACGATATGGGCTCTGCTCACAGACTCCGACGAACCCGAAGGCGTAAGAGTGTCCAGAATCGTATACGTGCGCCGAGTGGGTTCCGACTCGCCGAAAATCGAGACCACCCGGCTCAAAGAGGCTGCGGCTCGGATTATGGCATGGCCGGTTGGCTCGGACAAGTTTGCAGCCCAACTAGCGGGCACGAAACCGGTCCGATTTGCTGTGCTGACCGACACTAGCCAGATTATAGGCAAGGTCGCGTCGCTTGAGCTCGCACCCGGCACGTCGGTAAGGCGTGCGGCCGCGATTAGTCCAGACGGGAAGCTGTTCGTAATCTCTGTAGCCGAAGATAAAATCGGAGGAAAGATCAGCTATTTCCTGGCAAACTCTGATACTGGCGTTGTCAAGAAGACCTTTTCCTCAACAGATCTGCCCGGTAGAGTTGAAGGTATGTGGGTGTCGGCAACGGGTGTACTGATGGTGTGCGCCGATAGGGAAAGATTGCAAACCGTTATCTACAGACTCGGCATACCAAACTCGAAGCCCGTTCCTACCAAAGAAATCAAAGATTCCGCGATTGACATTGCGAAATCCTGGCCCGATGCGCCAAGAACTATGATGTTCGCCACATATAATGGCGGTTATGAGCTCAAACTTGCAAGCGGCAGAGTAAAAAGGCTGTTTGATCTTACAAAGCTCGGCAGAGAATCAGATCATTGGCGTAGACAAATCCAGGACGGTCGGCTATACAAGCGCAAAGACGGTGACTACACTGCTGTCTCTGTCGTCGCGGACGAGGTGGACATCCGCGTTGTAAAAAAGTCGGGCGAGGAAGGCCCAGAAATCTTGCCCAGGAGTTAGGAGCAACGCGGTGGTAATCAATGCTCGAGACGAGGTCGCCGGACTGATCCTCGCCGCAGGGAAGGGCACGCGGTTTGAAATCGACCATTCCTATCCTCGTGCTGAAGGAGAGGAGAAGGTGCGTTCGATACCCAAGGTGCTTCGGCCGATTCTCGGCCGACCGATGATTTCGTATGTCATCGACACTTTACGAGCAGCAGGAGTCAACAATATAACGCTCGTCGTAGGCTACCTAGCACAAGCCGTAATGAACACGCTGGGAGATGGTCTGGAATACGTCATTCAGAAAGAACAGAGAGGATCAGGCGACGCAGTCAGACGAGCAAAGAATCGGTTCCGTGGATTCGAAGGCGCACTAGTCGTTATGTGCGGCGACAGTCCGCTTTTTCGGTCAGAGACCGTTCGGGCTATGATTGAAGAACAGCGCGAGTCGCGTTCGGCGGCAGTACTGGCAACAGCTACCTTGGACGATCCGACCGGATACGGCCGTATTGTCCGCGATGAGGCAAAGCGAATCGTCGGAATCGTGGAGGAAAGGTGTGCGGCACCAGAAAAGCTGTCGATTAAGGAAGTCAACGGCGGAGCATATGTCTTCGACTCGCGCTGGCTTTTCTCAAATCTCAATTGGATGGTGCCGAACCAAACGGGCGAATACAACCTGACCGATATGGTGCGCATAGGAATCGAGCAGGGTCGACGCGTCACTGATGTGAAATGTGATCCCGAGGAAATACTCGGAGTAAATACACCTGAGGAGCTTTCCAAGGCAGAAAACATCCTGCGGAATCGAATGTCCCAGGAGCTCCTTGATCGTTAAATACTGTACAGTCCTAGGACGTATATTTTAGGACGGTCCGACTTGATTAGCGAGGCATTTTAGCGACGCCTCATAAAAGTGCAACTAGGTCGTACACTAAGCATCTCGAATTGCGGCATTTCAGCGCTGCTTAGTGGACTAACGTCGTCTTTAGTTATAGGCAAGGTCAAGGATGCTCTAAGACGGGTAAACTAGCGACCGCTAACTTTGTCCCGTCTGAAACATCCAGCAGCTGGAGGCGTCGGCCTGTGTAGGTCCAACAGTAATAGCCGCCAGCTTTGTGCCGGTCAGATATGGTTTCAGCGATGAAAAAACGAAAGATCATTCTCGAAGACGGTCGCTACCTGATCTACTACACCTTCACCAAGAGAAGGAAACGCGTCGTGCGAGAGAAGGATAACAGCACTCAGCCTCAGAGCCCTAACTCCAAATCGGAGGGTACTCAGTGTCCGAGTTAAGATGGCATCCGATACTCGAGGAGTGGGTTATAACAGCTACGCATAGGCAGGATCGCACATTTCTGCCGCCGGATGACTACTGTCCTCTTTGCCCCACCAAACCAGGTGCGTTTCCGACCGAGGTACCTGCAGAAGATTATGAGATAGTGGCTTTTGAAAACAAGTTCCCCTCACTAAGGCATCCGCCGCCGGAGCCGGCAATTGAGGAAACCAGCTTGTACAAGGTTCGACCTGCGGACGGCTTGTGCGAAGTGATTTGCTATACGTCACGACACACCGGAACACTGACCGACGCTTCAGTCGAAGAGATTGCCAACCTTATCGAGGTCTGGACCGACCGCTTCCGTGACCTGGGATCCAGAGATTATATAGATTATGTGCTCATTTTTGAAAACAAGGGGCAGGTAATCGGCGTCACGCTCACCCATCCCCACGGACAAATCTACGCGTTTCCATTCATACCGCCTAAAATCCAGCGCGAGCTTAACTCGGCATCAAAACATATGGCTCGCACGAACCGGTGTTTGTTTTGCGACATCATAGATGAGGAGATCGCTGACGGACGGCGTGTAGTGGTTGAAAACGATTCGTTTTTGGCAGTGGTTCCTTTCTTTGCCCGCTTCCCTTATGAGATCTACCTGTTTTCGCGCAAACACCACCAGAGTATGCTCACATTCGACGACCGCGAACGCCGTGAACTAGCAGGGATATTGAAGGCAGTCCTTCTCAAGTACGACAACCTATGGGGGTTTTCTCTGCCGTATATGATGATCATGCACCAAGCCCCGACAGATGGCCGCGATTATGGGTATTACCACTTTCACGTAGAGTTTCATCCGCCTTATCGGACCAAGGATAAGCTCAAGTATCTAGCCGGGTGCGAATCGGGTGCGGGCACTTACATAAACGACACGCTCGCCGAAGAAAAGGCTGCTGAGCTTCGTAAAGCCGAGCCTAGCACGGTCGAAAATACATTTATCGATCTGTAACGTGAAGGTTGCTTGACAAATAACGCCGAATATCAATACGCCGTATCTCGAACACATTTATATTGTGCGCTCGACTCACCATTCCGAAAAGAGCACCGACTCAGGAATAGCGTCATTTATGAGCGAAGCGAAAAGTCTGGAAGATGGGATGAGATCCTTCGCTACGCTCAGGATGACAATTAATAAGAGGATGACAATTAAAAAAATGATAGGATGACAATTAATGAGAGGATGATAATTTAATGAGAGTACGACTGTTAAGGAGAAGATGACTATCTAGGATAGGATGACAAGAGACACGAACAACAGGAAGAGGATAACGAGAAGTACGAACAACAGGGATTGGGCGACGAAAAGCACAAAAAGAACGAGATTACAAGGCAATCACAAAAGCATCATGACAACACCACAGTAGTGTCATATATGCATCGCGATAGGATCATGAATGGCAGGACGACGAGAAGGACTGGCAAAAAAAGACAGGGTGACCCAACACAGGATTACGAAAAACAAGACGACGAAGAACAGAGCAACAAACAGGTTGACGCTTGGTACACAAGATGCGGCCGTCGACCATCGTCGCCGAGTAGAACAGAAAGGAAGGACCTGACTTGTCGAAGATAAGGAAGGTTACACTGATCGAACCCAAACCGGCCGGCTATCACGTATACAGCCGTATAGCTCTGCCGCGTCTAGGACTACCCCTCCTCGGAGCGATGCTCAGGAAACGCAGTATCGACGTGAGCATATACTGCCAGGATTTCCAAGAGATTGACTACTCGGACGTGCTATCCTCGGACCTTGTGGGCATATCCACAACCACATCGACTGCGCCCGAAGGCTATCGGATCGCCGACCGCATTCGCGAGGCAGGGATTCCCGTCGTAATGGGAGGATCGCACGTGACGTTTCTTCCGGATGAAGCCCTCCAACACGCCGATTTTTGTGTGCGCGGGGAGGGCGAACACACGCTAATGGAATTGGTAGACGCAATCGAGTTCGGCTCCGGCTTCGGTGGAGTTGCTGGATTGTCATATCGAGTGGGTGATGAAATTCGCCACAATCCGCCCAGAGAGCTTGTTCGGAACTTAGATTCCCTACCATTCCCAGACCTTTCCCTGATCCGCGGGCGCGAAAAGGTGAAGCTCACGCCAATTGCCACCTCCCGCGGCTGCCCGCACAACTGTAACTTCTGCAGCGTGATCAAGATGTTTGGTCGCGGCTGTCGTCAGCGAAGTGTTGACAACGTGCTTGAAGAATTGAGATATCTCAACCCGGCCACAGTGTTCTTCTATGACGACAACTTCGCGGGCAACAAGGAGCGTGCGAAAATTCTGCTTGATAGAATGCTCTCCGAAGGACTGACGCCGTATTGGACCGCGCAGGTTCGAGCAGACGTGGCTCATGACAAGGAACTTCTTGCGTTGATGAAGCGCAGTAACTGCTACATACTCTATATTGGATTTGAGTCGGTGAACCCAGCCACGCTTAGAGAATTCAACAAGCGCCAAAGCGTGGACGAAATTGCTGAAGCCGTTCGAATAATCCACGAGCACGGGATTATGATCCACGGTATGTTCGTGTTTGGCGCGGAGCATGACGACATCGCCAGTCTTCGCGCTGCAACCAACTTCGCGCTTAAGTCTGGAATCGATACGGTCCAGTTTATGATGCTCACACCGCTACCCGGCACTCAGTACTTCTACGACATGGAGCGCGAAGGACGACTACTTACTCGTGAGTGGAATCTCTACGACGGCCAACACGTAGTTTATCAGCCAAAGCTCATGAGCCCGTATGAGCTGCAGAAAGAAACGTTCAAGGCTATGAAGCGATTCTACAGCGTCTACGAGTGCGTCAAAATGCTTGCCGGGCCGGAGTTCATCAAATTCGCTATCAAGCTGAACGTCAACCTGATGCTGGGCAGATGGAGATCGGCTAGACAGCAATTGCGCTCAGCTGTTCGTAGGTGGTTCTATCGCGCATACGGCCATATTCTGATCAAGCGCTGGGAAGCAGCAAACAAGGACTTTGGAGAACGGATCAAGGCGCTGGCTGAGAAAGCGCGCTCAATTGGCGCGCCCAGACAGCCCTCTCCCGGTAAAGTGGAGTAATGACGGAAAGATTTGCTCGACTCAAAGACGATTTTCGGAAAATCTTCGGAACTAACCCGTCAGTGGTCGTGAAAGCCCCTGGACGAGTCGAACTATTGGGAAATCACACGGACTACAATGAAGGGTTCGTGTTGCCTGCAGCGATCAATGTTGATGTGATGGCCGCAGGGGAACTGCGCGACGACGAGATCATCGCTGTATACTCAGCCAACTTTGATACCAAAGTCGAGTTTCCCCTATCTAATGTTGAGTACGATACTGTCAACAAGTGGTCTAACTACCCAAGAGGCGTTATTCAGGCCTTGCAAGACACAGGAGCAAGGCTGCAAGGCGCAAATATTGCCATCCACGGTAATGTCCCAATTGGATCGGGCCTTTCGAGCTCGGCAGCGATCGAGATGGCGATAGGATTTCTGATGCAGACCCTTTTAGGTTTCGAAATGTCTGGAAAGGATATGGCTCTTATTGGACAGCGTGCGGAAAACAAGTTTGTCGGAGTCAATACTGGGATTATGGATCAGTTTGTGTCGCGCCTGGGCAAAAAGGACCACGCGCTGTTTCTTGACTGCCGCACACTCGAATACGAGCACCTACCGCTGAACACTTCTGAAGTTAAGATAGTTGTCTGTGACACGATGAAGCGGCGCGGCCTTGTAGACAGCGAATATGACCTGCGTCGAAGTCAGTGCGAGGAAGCATCCAGACTTCTGGGCCAGTGGATACCTAATGTCCACGCGTTGCGCGATGTGAGCGCGGCTGCATTCGAAGCCCACAAAGATAAACTACCTGAGGTAATACGCAAGCGCGCTGAGCACGTCATATATGAAAACGAGCGCGTGCTCAAGAGCCGTGAAGTGCTGCGCGCAAACGACTATGAGGCTTTTGGAAGGCTTTTCGACGAGTCTCATAACTCCTCACGCGACTTGTACGAGGTTAGCTGCGAAGAATTGGATAAGATGGTGGAGATATGTAGAAAATCTCCCGGCGCAATGGGCGCAAGATTAACCGGCGCGGGGTTCGGCGGATGTACAATTAGCCTGGTCAAGAACGATTTTGTGGAGGCTTTCCAGAAAGCAGTAAAAACAGATTACGAGAAGAACACTGGCGTGTCGCCGTCGATTTATGTGTGCACGGCAGAGGACGGGGCATCAGTTGTGGCTAATGATACCTGACTCACGAGAGTCAAAGTAACCTAGACATTCCCAGGCATCGAAACGGACGCTAGGCCATACGAATGTTCAACCTGGCACAAAACTCTAATTTGCTACTGTTTGTGTTTTCGGCAACTCCATCATTTCTTAACGAAAATCTTCGATCCGCACTCTTTTCGACTGGAAAGAGGTGAGCTGACGTGAACTGTAGAAGGTGTGGCGCTGAACTCCACCCTGAGCAGAAGGTGTGTATCCAGTGCGGAGAACGGACCGCCGCCGGTGGAAAATTCGACGTCGAAGAAGAAACCCATTGGCGTCCGTCGGCAAGGCAAATTCAGATTGTGGGCGCGATCGTAGCTGTTGTTATCCTGGCCCTAATACTATACAAAGCCTTGCACGTTGTGCCACCGGAAACGGTTGCTAGAAATTGGTTTGATGCAATGCTCTCGCGCAATTTTAGCAAGGCTCGCACCTGCATTACACCCAAATTTGACCAGGATCTAACGTCAAAAATGATGGACATGCGCGCATTGGCTGACATGTGGCTCGATGACACCAACAGCTATAGCGCATCGCCTCGGTTTGGTCCTCCGTCCTACGATAGGCCAAATGATCCGCGTCGAGCTCGAATCAAGATCGAGCTACGGTCACCGACCGGCGAAATTATCCGTGAGATAACGCTCGAGATGTCCAGAATCGGCCGAGCGTGGAAAATCGACAAAGCAACCTGATGACTGAACTCGGCGCGGGAATGTCCAGAATAAAAATTTCGGCCGGATGGTATGTTATCCAAAGCACAGTTAATAGTTTCGAGACTTGGTGGGATTTTTTGCTGCGCCAAGAATGACGATCTCACGGCCACGTCATCCAAAGCGTAACAAATAGGCCGCACGCACAAATCCGAATAGATGCACTGTGGATCCGTATCTAGGTTCTCGGTTATAATTCGGAGGCAATATCTTTCAGAATGAAAGACATACACGTCTGCCGGATAATCGGTCAGAGCGAAGTGGCTCCGAGAATTGTCCGCGCTTTGTTGAAAGGGCCAAAGATAGCTCGAGAAGCGCAGCCTGGCCAGTTCGTCAATGTGCAGGTTGGAAAGACCACCGATCCCCTGCTTCGACGACCGTTTTCGGTTCACGCCGCCTACCCAGATGAAGGGGTTTACTCAATTCTGTATGCGGTGCGCGGGCGCGGCACGACTTTGCTCTCGGAAATGCGACCCGGCGACGAGTTGAGCGTGATCGGACCGCTGGGAACACCTTTCGATCTGGGAGAATCTTCTGACTCGCGCCACATCCTGGTTGCCGGCGGCTGTGGAGCGGCACCACTTCACTTCCTGTGCGACGCGCTGTGCCGCAAATGGGGATGTGACAATGTAACGGTCCTTGCCGGGGCGCAAAGCAAAGATGCGGTAGTCTGCGAAGCTGAGTTTCGCGCGAACGGAGTTAACGTAATTGTATCGACGGATGACGGCTCTCATGGCTTCCACGGCCTCGCAACGCAGCTTCTCGAAACGCACCTGTCTAAGTGCATTTCACAAACTCCGGGGAGTCACGTCAGGGTGTACTCCTGTGGCCCGCATATGATGCTCAAACAGGTGGCACAAATCTGCCGAGAGGCGGGCGTGGCAAGATGCCAGGTTTCTCTGGAGACCGTGATGGCCTGCGGGGTTGGTGTATGCCTCGGCTGCGTCCAAAAAGTGAGGGGCGACTCGGGCACAAGTTACAAACGTGTGTGCGTAGACGGGCCGGTCTTCGATGCTGAGGAGATCGTATGGGATTGAACCAAACAGGCGCCCAAGAGCAACAAACTGCAAGAAGATCCGCAAACCTGGCGGTTAAGATAGGCAAGATCGAAATGAAGAACCCCGTCACGGTTGCGTCCGGCACGTTTGGATTCGGACAAGAGATGGCTGAGTTCTACGACCTATCTCGTCTTGGAGCGATCTTTGTCAAGGGAACCTCCCTCCACCCGTGGCCCGGCAACGAATATCCGCGCACTGTCGAAACCCCGTCTGGTATGCTCAACGCTATCGGCCTGCAGAACGACGGCGTGGACGTATTTGTTGAGGAGAAGTTGCCGTTCCTGCGGCGCTTCGATGTACCGGTGATCGTGAACGTGGTCGGGCATACGGTCGAAGAATATACCGAGGTAGTCTCGCGCTTGGACGGGGTTGAGGGAGTTCACGGGATTGAGATCAACATATCTTGCCCCAATGTGAAAGAGGGTTGTCTGGTTTTTGGGACTACTGCCAGGGGAACCGCCGAGGTTGTCCGCGCCGTGCGCAAGAGAACCAACCTGACGCTGATTACCAAGCTTTCCCCAAACGTAGGCAACATTGTCGAGATCGCACAAGCAGCAATCGACGCTGGCAGCGACGCGTTGTCGCTCATCAACACTCTTCTCGGGACGGCAATCGATCCGTGGACGCGCAGATTTCGGCTTGCCAACAAAACTGGCGGCCTATCTGGACCAGCGATCAAGCCTGTGGCACTTAGAATGGTTTGGGAAGTGGCGAAGGCAGTCGATGTGCCAATAATCGGAATGGGTGGGATAATGACCGCGCTGGACGCGATAGAGTTTTTGCTTGCAGGTGCACGGGCGGTCTCCGTTGGCACAACCAATTTCGTGAATCCTATGGCACCGATTGAAATCATCGACGGGATTACGGATTACCTGCACTCGATGGATATCGCTGATGTGAATGAGATTGTAGGCACTGTCTCGTAGCGGAAGTCACCTCCCCCACACTCCGAGCCTCAGTTCGTTGGCTCCCTCGACGCTGAGTCCGTCAATCGTGACTCGATAGGCCTCGCCAGGAAGCAGGTCGAAATAGTTGTCAGATGGGCGCGCAGACGCTGGCAAGTTGCCTATGAATACGTTGCGGGCAAAGGCGTTCGCGGCAATAATCATTCGGTGGCGATTTTCATCCACCTGCTCGCGCTCGACAAGCAACTTCGGCTTCGGAAACTCCATTTCTCCGAAGGGTACCGCGAAATAGAAGTTCTTGGCAATGATCTCGCCCTGAGATTCCAAGAGCGCAACTAGACATTGCCGCGACGGATCGGGCAACATCTCAGTTATTGGCCCACTTTCCCATAGCGGAACCGAACTGTTGGGCGGTAAGCTCACCGATAGCTCCTTAAGGTCAAGCCCGCAGGTGTCGAAAGTGAGAACCCCAACGCGCAACAATCCCTCGATACCTTTCAGCCTCTCATCCGAAGTCACGTATACTTGCACACGATCATCAAGTTGCTTAAATGACACAATCACCGGGGCACACACCCGCTTAGCATAGTAGTAGGCCGGCTTGGGGCGCAGATAGTAATCAACCAAACTCCAGCCGATTGCGGGCCAGCAATCGTTAAACATCCAGTAAAGAGCCCCGGATATTGACCATTTTTCTCGCCGGAAATGCTCGATTTCAGCCTTGACGAACTCGCCTTGTAATATCCCTGAGTACGCGGCAAACTCCTCCACCGATTTGAACTCACCCATAATTCGCCGTGTAAGATCGACGAGTATCTGCTGATACGTGCTACCGTCGGTGTGGTCAGAATGCGGGTTGTGCCTGTTGTGGAACTCCCAAACCGCACTGGTTGGAGGAAACAAGGCATCTTCGGAGATAAACTCTCTCAGCGACTCTACCAAGGGCGAGCCCTGAGCATAGAACTCCGCCACAAATGGCGCGCGGTCCTCCTCGATCATGCGTCGCCAGCTATTGCAGTCGCCCAGGTATGCCCTGAACCAGCTTCCTCCGTGCCAGGTTCCTTCGGCTGGGTCGTTTCCGATCGCACCGCCATAGGGAGTCGAAGGTCGATAAGGGCGCGTGTGGTCAAGGCGCTTTAGGACATCAGGGATTACTTCGCGGAATAGCAGCTTGCCTGGCCAGTCCTGATCGGGGGCGAAGTTCTTTTCGCACTCATCGTTTCCGCACCATAGCACGATCGAGGGATGGTTGCGCAGGCGCTTGACAATCGACTCGCCCTCGCGTGCAACCTCCTGGGCAAAGGCATCATCCACCCTATTACCCGCCTCATAAAGGGGAGAATCGATGTTGTCATCCCTAGCTTTGCAGTTGGTGGAGCTTACGCCTCCATCCCTCTGCAAAGAGGAAGTGCAGTAGGGGCAGGTATCGCAGGCAAACATAAAGTCCTGCCATACCATAATACCCATCTCATCGCAAGCGTCGTAGAACGCAGGCGACTCGTAGATCCCGCCTCCCCAAACGCGTAGCATGTTGAAGTTGGCATCCCTTGCGAGACCGACAAGCTCGCGGTACCTTTCGGGCTCAACCCTGGAAACAAAATGATCGGCCGGTACCCAGTTGGCTCCCTTGCAGAAAACTTCCTCGCCGTTGACCATCAACGTAAACCTATTAGAGCCGTCCCGATCACGCTCGACCAGCGCCACCGTGCGCACACCAAATCTTGTCTCCGCCACATCTTGAACTTCATCATCGTGCTGCAAGCCAACCATAACCGTGTAGAGTGGCTGCTCCCCAAATCCGTTGGGCCACCACAGCGCCGGTTCCTCGATCCGCACTACAGCCTCGATGACGCCACCTTCAGGCGGGATTGCTTCTACAATTTCGATCTTCTCTCGGCTTTCCCCGAGAGCAACTACGATCGACGCCATGACGTCGGCCTCTTCCGGTGTGTGATTCTCAACATCAACCGTGATCCAGGCATTGGCACAACCTGCAACAATCTCCGGCTCGACGTGAATGTCAGCAATTGACAGCCTGTCGTACGAAGCCAACCGAACCGGTCGCCAAATACCCGCGCCAGCGAATTCGTAAACCCAACCACTTCCGAACGCACACTGCATTTTGCGAGCACTGGCGCGAAAAACACCGAGGCCCCCCGACGACTCTTCTGGAACCGTTCCAGCCAACATCCTGGCTGCGGAGTTGAACTGGACAGCTACGGTATTGCGTCCGGCGCGCACTACCTCAGTCACGTCGAACCGGTGCGAGATGAACATATTCGCCGCGCGCCCGACCTCGCGACCATTCAGGAAGACGGTTGCAAAAGTGTCCAGGCCGTCGAACTCCAAGAAAGTCCTCTTATTAAGAAAGTCCTCGCCTACATCAAACGTGCGCTCGTAGCGCCAGTCGCGATCCTTGACCCACTGTACCTGCTCGGCGTTGAGATCAAAATAGGGATCCGGAATCACACCAGCGCGATGTAGATCAACGTGAACTTCTCCCGGCACACAGGCCTCGACCTCGCGGCCATCATCTAGCCCAACCAAACGCCAGGTTCCATCGAGGGACATCGTTTTTTTCATGAACGCCACCTCTGGATACAAAGAATACAAAGAAATTGATATATTCAACGAGATTCTTCACTACGCTCAGAATGACGAACCATTAATGATTCGGAAACGATATTCCCAAAAACGCTTGAAAGACCTGAATACAAGCCACCGGGCTAGTATACCACAACCTCGCTAATGTATAATGGCATTAGAATGATCTCACGAGACACCCACGCCCCGTTTCGGCTAGCCACGCTCGACGACCTGCGAGAAGCAGTCCTCGAACTTGGACTGGATATACCTGTCGACGAGGATACGTCGATCCTCAAAGAACCGGTCGTCATCAAAGGCCGTACGGTCACAAACTCAATGGCAATTCACCCAATGGAAGGCTGCGACGGGACAGTCGACGGTGCGCCTGATGATCTCACGTTCCGCCGATATAGGAGGTTCGCTGCAGGAGGAGCTGGGTTGCTGTGGTTCGAAGCTTGCGCAGTGGTTCCCGAGGGCAGATCCAATCCCAGACAGCTGTGGTTGCACGAATCTAACAAGTCGGCGTTTTTAAGGTTGGTTGAGGAAACCCACAAGGCGGCTCCAAAAGGACAGAGGCCATTGTGTGTCCTACAGCTCACCCACTCCGGACGATACAGCCGACCGTCTAGTGATCCGAAGCCTATTATCGCTCACCACGACCCATTATTGGACGCGGATCGCGGCATTTCGCCTGACTACCCTCTTGTCACCGACGAATACCTCGAAGCACTCGAAGACCGATTCGTAGAAGCAGCAATGCTTGCTTTCGAAGTAGGTTTCGACGCAGTGGACATCAAGTCTTGTCACCGTTATCTCTTGAACGAATTGTTGGCAGCTCACACTCGTGAGGGATGCTACGGAGGCAGTTACGAAAACCGCACGCGGTTCCTGAAAAACGTCGTTCGCAAAGTTCGCGAGGCTGCAGGACCCGAACGGATAGTCACCTGTCGGCTTGGTGTATACGATGCCCATCCCTACCCCCACGGTTGGGGTGTGGATCCCAATCGGCCTACCGAGCCTAACCTCGAAGAACCCAAGCGCCTAGTCCGAGAACTTTTTGAGATGGGCGTGACACTCATCAACATCACGATGGGGAACCCATACTTCAACCCCCACGTGAACCGGCCCTACGACAGGCCGGTTGAAGGAGGAGTATACCCGGACGAGCACCCGTTGGTTGGCGTGAACCGACTCATCAACCTGACTCGCGAGATCGCGCTAAGTGTTCCTGAGATGGTAGTTGTAGGGAGCGGCTACAGCTGGCTGCGGAATCTGTGGCCGCACGTTGCCGCGGCAAACATCCGTCGAGGATCGATGAGGATTGTCGGGTTGGGACGCCAGGCTTTTGCATATCCGGGGTTTGCAAACGAGATTATCGAAACGGGCAAGCTCGAACGCCGACACACCTGCATCACCTGCTCGTCATGCACTCAGATCATGCGCGACGGCGGTCGTACCGGGTGCGTACCTTTTGACTCGGAAATCTATGGGCCTATCTATCGCGAGGGACGCCGACGAAGCCTCGAACACGTCAAAGCACAAGCCGCACGATGTCGCGACTGTTTTGACCCCACGTGTCGCGACGGATGCCCGGCAAGGGTAAATGTCCCTGGTTTTGTCAAAGCGCTCGCTGACGGAGATATCAGACTATCGTATGAAATCCTACTTGAGAACAACGCCCTGCCGGAATTGTGCGCTTACGTTTGTCCGGCAGATGTCCAGTGTCAAGCCGCCTGCATTGAGAGCATCTTTTCAGGAAGCCCAATCCCAATACGGGAGTTGCAGGAGTACGTATCACGCACGGCAAGAGAGAAGGGTTGGGCGTCCCAGACGCCGCCACCGAAGCCCAATAAGCATGAACAGGTCGGACGAGTAGCGATTATTGGTGCGGGACCAGCGGGTTTGGCTTGTGCGTCGCGACTTTTGGCGATGGGCCATATTGTGGAGGTTTTCGACCTGCGCGATAATCTGGGAGGCGTCGCCGCCAGCGCAATCCC
>JAOAGX010000162.1 GCA_026415535.1 Armatimonadota bacterium
GGTCTGAACGAGCACATCCGCCACCTCATCAATACCAAAACGGTATTGGCAATTACGTGCGGGTAGATGAAGCTCCACACTCCAGCGCCAAGCACAACGAACACGATCGACAACGCACTGACTACGAGTCCCTGAAGCATACCAAGCCGCATAGTGTCCTTGAAGCGCAACTCACGCTGCATCAGCGCATCCATAGTTCCACCCATGGGGTTGATCAGGAAGTTAGTACTGGCGACGAGAATCAGTGCGCGCAACTTGGGCTCGTGATAATAAGCTATGGCGA
>JAOAGX010000163.1 GCA_026415535.1 Armatimonadota bacterium
CTTATTGAGCAGGGTTTGACCTCGCGCAAGAACACAGCCACATCAGGACCTTTAACCCATCTGACCAGGTTCACGATGCTCTCCGTGTCGGAGTCGGTCGCGCCCAGCTCTTCCAGATCTCTTTGCGTAACCTCAGCCCAGACAATCCTACCGGACTCGTGCACCTCAAGCGAGCTCAGTGCCCGACCCAATAGCCTCATAGAGCGAAGCGAACGACTCTCGTAGACCTCTCGCGCGATCTCAGACGCCTTGGCTCCAGCCTCCGCAAGCCGCGCGGCTACACGAAACGTGTTGGGAGTAGCGTTGGCAAACCTAAACGCCCCGGTGTCGGCAACAAGTCCGGTCATAAGTTGAGTAGCAAGAACCCGGTCGATCTCGATCCCATTCGCGTCAAGGAGCTCGACTACAAGCTCGGCGGTTGCGCTGGCTTGAGAATCGATAATCCTGATCTCACCAAACTCTCCGTCCGGCACATGGTGATCGACACAAGCGGCTTTCTTAGCGCTTTCGACGGCATCCTTGGCAGCACCAACTCGTTTGATTCCCTCGCAGTCAACGAGCATGCCCACATCGAAGTCGCGACGATCGGTAGAAGTAATTACGGTTTCTGAATCGGGGATAAATAGGTAGTTCTCTGGCACGCCGTCTTCACTTAGGACAATAACGTCCTTCCCCAAGCTCCTTAGGACACGCGCGATGGCAAGGGCACTGCCAAGCGTGTCTCCGTCCGGGCGCTGATGGCAAGCAAGAACGAAAGAACGGAAGCCAGCCAGTTTCGACCAAGCGTCCCTAAGTTCCTTTGTCCTCTTCGTCACGTCTGATTTGTTCCAGAAGTTCAAGCACCCGGACACTGTGGTCCACCGAGGTATCCAATCTGAATTCGATCTCCGGTAAGATTTTCATCTTTACACGCCGCCCGAGCGCCTGTCTGGCGAAGTGTTCGGCTTTCTTGAGCACCATCATGTTCTGCGCCTTCTCTTCGTCAGGGCCCATTATGCTGACGAAAACTTTCGCGTGGCGCAAATCGGCTGTGATCTCGGCGCCGGTAACCGTGATAAACCCTAACCGAGGATCCTTGAACTCCCGGCGCAAAATATCGCTCATCTCTTCGCGAAGAAGCTCTTGCAGCCTTTCCTGTCGTGTGGTCATCGCTAGATAAACTCCATCTCCGCTTCGGCTATTTCGCAGAGCG
Organism: Armatimonadota bacterium; assembly: GCA_026415535.1. Classification (GTDB taxonomy): domain Bacteria; phylum Armatimonadota; class UBA5829; order UBA5829; family UBA5829; genus CALJES01. The sequence continues at coordinate 1,193 of JAOAGX010000163.1, forward strand.
GATTTGACTCGACAAACACGCGAATACGATCAAGCAGACTGTTGGCCACCGCGCGGTCGTTGCTGACGCAGGCAAACGCAATGCCAGCGCGACGATGTAGGTCCAAATGATCGATTTCCGCCGCGGACACGTTGAAACGATTCCTAGCCGAGTCAAGAATGCTTTTTACCACCTGGCGCTTATCCTTCAGAGAATCGCTGCCGGGAATTGATAGAGTTATTGTTAGTACACCGACGATCATCTCTGTACCGGCTTAACAATCGGATGGTTTGATTGTTGGAGAGCAGCGGTTTAATATCGGATCGCCAAAAATTTACACCATAAGTACGTTTAACTACACCGCTCTCGCAATCTGCTTTTTCGTGTAAACCTCTATGATGTCGCCTACCTGGAAGTCCTGAAAACCCTGCGAAAAGATGCCGCACTCAAAACCCTGAGCCATCTCTCGAACTTCATCTTTAAGATGCTTGAGAGAATCGAGTTTACCCTCGTAGACAACCTTGTCGTTACGGCGGACCCTGATGAACTCGTTCCTGACGACGCGGCCTTCGGTTACATAGCAACCTGCCACGATCCCGGTGCTTGGCACCTTGAATACCGCTCTCACCTCGGCCTCACCAAGCTTGACCTCCTCGAACACAGGCTCTAGAAGTCCAGCCATCGCTGCGCGGACGTCTTTGGTGAGCTCGTAGATAACATTATATGTTCTGATCTCGACGTGCTCGCTTTCGGCCATTTCAGCGGCACGAGGATCAACTTTGACATTGAAACCTATCACAATCGCGTTAGACGCCGACGCCAGAAGAATGTCGGACTCGTTAACGTTGCCCACGCTGGAATGTATGATATTGACCTCCACCTCAGGATGTTCGATCTTGGTGAGCGACTGTCTAACGGCCTCCTCGGAACCCTGAACGTCGGCTTTGAGAACGATGGGTAATTTCTTGACGTGTCCGTCCTTTATCTGGCGATACAGATCTTCGAGCGTGATCTTGGTGGAAGCAGCTATTCGTTCCTGGCGACGCTCCTGCGCTCGCTTCTCGGCGATCGCGCGGGCCTCGCGTTCGTCCTTGACGGACTCGAGCCTGTCCCCTGCTTGCGGAGCCGCTGATAAACCAAGAACTTCAACCGGCGTAGCAGGACCAGCTTTGGTAAGCCGTTCGCCCTTGTCGTCGATCATAGCCTTAACCTTGCCGTAAGTTTCGCCCGCAACAACCGGAGCTCCAACCTTGAGGGTGCCACGCTGAACCAGAACCGTCGCCACCGGTCCGCGTCCCCGATCAACTTTAGCCTCAATCACACTGCCTACAACTCTACTAGTGGAAACTTCCGCTTGCAAATCCAGCATTTCGGCGACAAGAAGAATCATTTCAAGAAGCTCGTCGATTCCCTCGCCGGTCTTAGCAGACACTTTGACGCAGATTGTATCGCCACCCCACTCTTCCGGCGTCAACCCGTGCTCGGCCAATTGCTGCATCGTTCTTTCGACGTTGGCCTCGGGTTTATCAATCTTATTGATCGCAACAATGATCGGCACATCGGCAGCCCGAGCGTGGTCGATGGCCTCAACTGTTTGCGGCATCACGGCGTCATCAGCAGCAACTACCAGAACCGCTATATCAGTCACGCTCGCGCCTCGCGCACGCATTGCGGTAAAGGCTTCGTGACCTGGCGTATCGAGAAAAGTTATCTTCTTTCCGTTCCACTCTACCTGATAAGCCCCTATGTGTTGTGTGATTCCCCCAAACTCCTGCTCAGTTACATTGGTTCGCCTGATGGTATCCAGAAGAGTGGTCTTGCCGTGGTCGACATGTCCCATCACAGTAATCACGGGCGGCCTCGGCATAAGCTTGCCCGCGTGCTTGCTCTTAGGCTGAGGTGACAGTTTGGCTGGTTTAAGGTCTCTTGCAGCAGGGGTAGCAGCGATTTTAACCGTGTAACCCCACTTCTCAGCAACCTTCGTTGCTACGTCGGCCCCGATCTGTTGGTTGACACTCGCCAGGATGCCCATTTCGACCAGACGCTTCTGAATGTCGGCCGCCTGCAATCCCATGGCTTCGGCGAGTTCTCTGACCGAAAGGGCTTGCGGAATAGTGATGGTTTTGGCCTGGCAAACAACCCCGCGATCCTGGGAGATAATCTCTCGCACCGTCTCCGCGGTAGCCGGTTCCAATTCCGACGACCCTCCAGCGGCAGGCACGCCGAGATCCTTCAAAACGGCAAGCAGGTCACTGTTGGTGATCCCCAGGTCCTTTGCCAACTCGTAAACCTTAACGCCCATGCTGTAAAAACCTCTCTTTCAGAGGAGACGAATGTTCAATCTTGTCCAAAAACCAGGCTACTGAAACAGGCGTGCTTTCGGCGATTTCTCTGCTTAGTCAAGGAACATCAAATCGCCTACAACTCCGCTTTTGCGGCTTTTCGCACCAGCCTCAGCATGACATTGCGTACCGGGCGGAGTAATAGTCCGGGGAGACAAATGCGGAGGACAAACAGAAGGCAAAACAAGCGGAATCGGCTTTATTCAGCTTTCATATCCCTGTTCTCCGCTGTCATTGTGTCGTTCCCCGTCAGGCTCTCCAACTCGGTTTTGACGCGCTCAGGAATCTCACACCTTAGCGCCCTGCCTAATTTATTAGCCTTAATCGCCCGTGTCGCGCATTCCTTCGCACCACACAAATACGCTCCTCTTCCTGGAGCCTTGCCTGTGGGATCAAGACGCACTTCCCCATCAGAAGTTCTTACGATCCTTATCAGACTTTTTTTGTCCAAAGAAGTCCTGCAAGACACACAGGTTCTTATTGGCATTTTGCGCGGTTGCATCATACCTGATCGCTGGCCGTTTCTTCGGCCAAGTTTCTGACCGACTCAGCGAACGATTCAGACTCGGGCTCTGTTTCGACGCCTCCACCATCTTCAGCTCTCATCGGATCCGGTACTGCAACGGCCGCAGGTTCAACTGACTCAGCCGATGTACCTTCCGCTGCCGCACTGGCAAGTTGCGATTCGCTCCGGATATCAATACGCCAACCGGTCACTCGTGCCGCCAATCTCACGTTTTGTCCGGCCTTTCCAATCGCCAGTGATAGCTGATTGTCCGGCACTACCACTAACGCTGTTTTGGTCTCCTCATCACACGTGACGGAAGTCGGTTTCGCAGGAGATAGTGCTTCGGCTATGAATTTTTCGATCTTCTCGTTCCACCGAACAATGTCGATTTTCTCGCCGTACAACTCGTTCACAACCGACTGGACCCTGGTGCCCCTGTGACCAACACACGCACCCATCGCATCGACCTTTTCGTCATTAGAATGGACGGCAACCTTTGTGCGCGCTCCAGGCTCCCGAGCAACCGATTTGATCGTAACCACACCTTCGGCGATCTCCGGAACTTCCAGTTCGAACAGCCTCCTGATCAGACTTGGGTGGGTTCGTGATACGACCACCTGCGGTCCCTTAGGCGTCCTTCTTACTTCCAAAACGTAGACTTTGAGCCTGTCGTTGAAACGATAAGGTTCAGTGGGAACCTGTTCCGCTGGCGGCAGGATCGCCTCGACTTTGCCCAGGTTCACGAATACATTTCGTCCCTCACGGCGCTGAACCGTACAAGTCAGCACCTCGCCTACTCGATCACCAAACTCTTCGTAGACCTGTTCCCTCTCGGCCTCTCGAATGCGTTGGACCACGACTTGCTTCGCAGTCTGAGCAGCGATGCGACCGAAGTCTTCAGGTGTTACCTCAACCTCAATAACATCACCGATCTGAGCGTCCGGGTCATGTTTCCTGGCTTCTTCGAGGCTAATCTCGGTGTGGCTGTTACGGACAGTTTCGACCACTTCCTTCTCGCAAAAAACATGGAACCCGCCTTTGGAAGAACTCACGCGGACGTGCACGTCCCCCGTAGCCTGATAGTTCTTCTTATAGGCGGTCTCGAGGGCCGACTCTATCGTGGAAAGGAGCACTTCCAGAGGAATTTCCTTTTCCTTTTCAATCTGTCTCAGGGCATCCAGGAAGTCTGAATTCATAATCTTAAGGGATCTCCCGGTTCGCCGTCGTAAACTGAAAAGAGTGGGCGTCATACCCACTCTCACTGTAACGCCGATCAGTTTCAGATTTAGTATAGCAAAAGCCCGGGGGTTTTGCAAGAGGTCTCGCGGGACGGACTATAGGTTCAGAATAATATCTTCCAACCTGCGCTTGGGCACATGGTGGACCTGGTCAGCATCGCGGTAATACTTGATGTTGCCATC
>JAOAGX010000164.1 GCA_026415535.1 Armatimonadota bacterium
GCCTACGGTTTTTTCTTCGTTGTAGGCGGGGATCAGGACGGCCACACGCTCCACGTTATCTTGCCTCCAGTGTCTGAGGAATCAGCCGGTCCGCCGTGTCTTTTACTCCAAACCTGGCATTTTCACCGTTCAGAGCGCAAAGAAGAGCAACCTGACCCATCGCCGTGTTTGCATTATCCACCGTTGCAATTCCCCACTTGTGCCAGACTGGAACATAGGAACTTACGGCCTCGGTGCTTTCGCACGCGACGACGGTAACATCCGGCTTGTCAATGGCCGCGAGTAGTGCTGCGTCAATTGTTTCTGCCATGTTCGTCTTCTCCGATGCTGATCCTCCCACTATCACAAACAAGCGCGGCTTTACGTGTCCGTCGTAGCTGCCGAGGAATTTGGCAATACCGGCACTTTCGAGTTTCGAAAGCAGGTGCACGTGTGTACCTGCACGGATTGTATCGACAATGATGCTGAAAAGCTTTTCTCTCGCCTGCTTGCCGTTGCCTTCTAGTGCGATACCGAGGTTTGTCAGTGTAGAAATTATTCTCTGGTCATCTTCGAAGTCAAACGCTCGGCTAATAGTGGTGACGCTGACAACACGAGCTCCTGCCAGTTCGAGAGCGTACTTTACCGAGCCGGTGACATCATCGTAGTCACCAGTTTGAATAATGGCCACGTTCCTCCATTGGAGCCTATTTGCCGCGATCGTCGGTAGAACGGCTTTGCAGAACTCTTCGCATGATCTGGCGAGCGCTTCTTGTTTGGCGGCTCCTAAGCTCGCCTTCTCGATCTCGCGTTTGAGGATCCTCATCGAGTTTTCGTAACGCTGTATTGTGCGGCGCACAGACTCGGTTGGAGGCGACGACTTGGCGAATGTTGTCCCAAACACAATCCCTGCGGCCAACGCGAAGAACACGGCAGCTAGGCTGTATACGTGATATTTTATGTCAATCATCACCTACTCCATTCCCAGGGCCGAAGTTGCGTGTAGACTTCCCAGAATTGTGAGCGCAGATCCTGCATCATCACGCTAATGCGTTCTTGTACGGTCGGTGATAGGGCGATTATGGTGAAGAGCAGGACAAAGGCTCCAAGCGCCAGCACTCCTACGAGGCGCAAGCTGGGGTGTGCGCGATAGAGTTTGCTGACTCCTCTCGCGTCCACCAGGCGATTTCCGACCTTTAGCCGCACTAGAAACGTGCTCGACATTCCCTTGCGTCCCTTGTCCAAAAAGTCGATCAGGTTTGAGTGAGTGCCGACAGCGACTATTAGTTCAGCTCCCTTTTCGTAGGCCAGTAGTAGCGCAAGGTCCTCGCTAGTTCCGGGAACGGCACAAGTCTTGGCTTCTAGTCCCATCTTTCGAAGCCGTTCCAGCCCTGGTGCTTCTCCGTTGGTATATGCGTGAACCACCAGCTCCGCACCGCTCATCAGTGCCTCATCGCTAACGCTGTCCATGTCACCGACGATCAGATCTGGTTTGAGGCCCATTTCGAGAAGCGCATCTGCTCCTCCATCTACGCCGATCAGTACGGGTTTTACATCGCGAATGTAAGCGCGTATTATTGCCAAGTCTTCCCTGTAGTTTTCCCCACGAACCACGACAAGTGCGTGGCGGTCGTTGATAACAGTTTTCACATCCGGCAGGTTTGCCGGGTCCAACAGTAGCGATTTTTCCCGGGTTACGTAACTTAGCGTATTCTCGGCGAACTCGGAAAGTACGGATTCGAGATTCGTTCGCGCTCGCTCTACCAATTCGTTAACGTGTTCCAAGGTCAGAACTTCGCCTCGTGCTATTACAACATCTCCGCGCGAAATCTCACCATCTATGATCTCAACCTGTTCGCCATCGCGAATATTCTCGAAGAGTTCGCGGCCTACCGAATCTATGATTGGAACTCCTGCCTCTAGTAAAATATGCGGGCCCAGGTTGGGATATCGTCCAGAGCAGGATTGAGCGGCGTTGATGACTGCGACTGGTTTCGCTCCAACTAGCATGTGGGCTGCAGTGGAGTCGATGTCCTCATGGTCGATCAGTGCGATCTCACCTGGCTTGATTCGCTTAGCCAGGTTCTTCGTGCGTTTGTCGAGTCTTACTGTGCCTTTAATATGCACGTAGATGAACCCTCTGATTGGCGATCTTATGAAGTCGTTATCATGTGAGCGCAGCGAAGAATCTCTGCATCGATGGAAATCCTCACGTTTGGGGATTGTTTTCTTTGTCAATTACTGATTTTGCCCACAGCGGAAACGGTTTCCAGCATCTCCCTCGCGTGAAGAGTAGCCGCCTGGGAAGTCTCGCCGCCGCCCAACATTCGCGCAAGCTCCCTAACTCTATCCTCGCCTTCCAGTTTCTTTACTCGTACGGAGGTTTTCCCATCGCCTATGAGCTTCTCGACCGCCAAGTGAGTTGTTGCCCTGCACGCCACTTGAGGAAGGTGGGTCACGCAGAGCACTTGGCATACGCATGCAAGTGAGGCTAACTTTTCGCCGAGAGCCTGAGCTGTCATTCCTCCGATTCCAGTGTCAATCTCGTCGAAAACCATTACTGGTGTTTCCGAACGACGGGTTACAGTTTTGAGGGCAAGCATGATCCGCGATATCTCGCCGCCGGAGGCAATCTTTACGAGCGGTTTCACTGGCTCGCCGGGGTTTGGCGATATAAGAAACTCTACTGCGTCGGCTCCGGTTGGCCCAGGCTCGGTTTCACGGATTGACACCTCGAAGCGAGTTTTCTCCATGGCAAGGTCTGCTAGCTCGTGTTCGACGGCTTTCCCAAAATCCGGCGCTGCTGTTTTACGCGCTTCGGATAGTTTTCGGCAGATCTCAGCTATTTTGCAGCGAAGCCCGTCGATTCGCGAATCGAGTTCGCGTGAGCGTTCTTCCGAGTGAGCCAGTTCTTCGATCTTGCTTGCTAGTTGATTGCCGTATTCAATGATTTCCTCGATCGTGTCTCCATACTTTCGCTTAAGTTTTCGTATTAGATCAAGGCGATCTTCGATTTCTTCTAGTCGTGCCGGATTGGCGTCGATACGCTCTTGGTATTCTCGTATTGCCAGAAGGGCTTCCTGCGCGCTGTAGAGAGCCGTATTGACCATCTCTACGATGGGGTTCACCGACGGGTCAATTTCCGCCATTCTCTCGGCCGCAGCTGCTGCCGTAGTTAGCGTGTCCACGGCTGCTGAGTCCTTCCCAAGCGCGTCGTAGATCTCCGCCGCTGCCAACTGCAATCGTTCGGCGTTGGCAAGTCGGTTTCTCTCTGTGGCAAGTTCTTCGTCTTCTCCGGATTGCAATCCGGCCGCCCCAATCTCTTTGGCCTGGAACTGATAAAGATCTAATAGTCTGGCTCGCTCTCTTTCGTCGCTTTCTAGACGATCTCGTTCGGCGATAACTGCTCTCAGTTCCTCATAGGCTGATCTTGCCTGTGCTCGCAGATCCACAATAGATTGGCGTTTTGCCTGTGGGGATGCCGAACCGAGGTTTTGGCTGTCCCGAGCGAGCCACGCATCGAGCGTCTCGATGTGTAGGGGGACGGAAAGCAACGATTGATGTTCGTGCTGGCCATGAAGGTCGACAAGTTTGCTTGTGATCTGTCGCAAGGTCGAAGCCGTCACGAGTCGTCCATTGATTCGGCATGTTGACCGGCCTCCACGCGCGATCTCTCTAGTAAGGATTAACAAACCTTCTTCCGGTTCACAACCGCATTCGATGGCAGTTGTGGCGACTGCATGGTTGTCGGCAATATCGAAAACGGCTTCTACAATGCATTTCTCTGCGCCAGTGCGGACCACTTCGGAACCGGTGCGTTCGCCAAGCACACAGGCCATAGCGTCCACTATGATCGACTTTCCTGCGCCCGTTTCACCTGTGAGAACGGTAAGCCCGGGTCCGAACTCTAGGCGCAACTCATCTATCAAAGCAAAGTTTGTGATATGCAGTTCGGTCAGCATTTCTCACGAGTCACAATTTTGAGCCAGTCGAAGAGCATTTCGAAATGCCGTTCTTCCTCAAAGTTGTTCTCCGCTGAATCGCTCACCCCATCTTAGTCGGTTCTGGAGCTTATCATAGAAGCTCTGAGGATCGAGCTGGATCAATCTGGCTCTAAAGTCGGCCTTAGCTATTTCCACGCTGTCCTCCATAGTCAGGCAATGCATTACCTGGCCGTCCATAGTGAGCGCAATTTCGACTTCATGCTCGCTAGATTCAGCGCAGACTTTGACGGTTTCGGTGTCAGGTATTACCAACGATCTGGCATTCATCGTATGTGGACAGATAGGGGTTATGACGAGTACGGATACGTTCGGATGGACTACCGGGCCGCCGGCCGAGAGCGAGTAAGCCGTGCTTCCGGTAGGAGTGGACACTATGATTCCGTCCGCCGAGTATGTCACGATGAACCTACCGTCGACAAAAGTTCGCAGTCCCAACATTCGCGTAACCGGGCCCTTAGATACTACTGCGTCGTTGAGGGCGAAGTATTTGCCCGTTTCTTCACCGTGTCGGTGGACAGTTGCCCTTAGGACAACTCGTTCGCTGATAACATAGTCGCCATCGAGAACTCTTTGAAGCGCGGTCACTGCCTCTTTGGGGTGTATCTCGGTGATGAACCCATATTGTCCGAAATTGACTCCGAGCATAGGGGTTCCTCGGTGAGCAGCAAGGCGATTCCATCGCAGCATCGTGCCATCTCCACCTAGGACAAGCAGCATGTCGGTCTTGGCGATTTCATCATCATCGGCTGCTGTGCTGTGCTTGCCTACCGCCGTTGCTACCTCGCGTACCAGCAGCGGTTTTACGCCTCGTCGACTCAGCCAGTCGGCAAGTTCGGCTGCTAGCTGAACCGCTTCTTTCTTGTTTGGGTTAGGTGCAAGTCCGACGGTTCTCATTCGGGAGTCCAAGATCCGATTTCCTGAACACAATGACTTTGTTGGCAATGTGCCCGTGCCATTCAGAGTCTATTTGCCACTGTTGTCATTCTGAGTGCGTCGTCATTCTAAGCGCAGCGAAGAATCTCATTATTACGCAAAGAATACTCAATGAGATCAAAATACCGTGAGGGTGTGCCTCGTGCAACCCGCTGCTACCCCCTTGATTCGGGCGTTGGTCTGGATCCGGAGACCTTCTCAAAACGTTCTAAGTTGCGACGAGCTTCTTCGTTCTTAGGATCGATCTTAAGCGCCTTATGGTACTGCTCTTTTGCTTCTTCTATCTTGCCCTTTTTCTCAAGCTCAACCCCCAGGTTGTTGTAGGCCATTGCCATCTTAGGGTTTAGTTCTATAGCCTTGTTGTAACTAGCGATTGCAAGATCGGCATTGCCAAGCTTCGACCGACAGACTCCAATTCCAAAATGAGCGTCGGCGGACTTGGGGTCAATTCCAATAGCAGCTTGATACTGCGCCAGAGCATCTTCAGTCTTATCC
>JAOAGX010000165.1 GCA_026415535.1 Armatimonadota bacterium
TTCCTGCAACCTCCGTAATAATCGCCTGCCCTTTGGGGCGACGCGCCTCGAAAAGCTCAACCACGCGCAGCAGGCCACGAACTTGATCCTCAAGCACCTTAAGTACTGCCTGGACCGCCCTGGCACGCTCGCGCTCCATACCCTCAACGCCATCCTCAATCGAAACGAGTCCGCGTCTAATGTCTTCGTGGAGGTCACGCAGAGACTCTTGCTTCTTTTTCTTGACCTCGGCCACCCCTGTAAGGTACTTACCAGCGACTCCTCCGGTGTGGAAGGTTCTCATCGTAAGCTGCGTGCCCGGCTCACCGATAGACTGGGCGGCAATTATGCCAACCGCTGTTCCAGCCTCGACTAGTCTGCCAATGGCCATATCCCGGCCGTAGCACATGCTACAAATGCCCTGCCTCAACTCACATGTAAGTGGCGAACGAATTCCAACCCTGGTTATACCGGCGTCCGAAATAGCCTTCGCATGATCATCGGATATGAGTTCGCCCGCTCGCACAATCGGTTCGTCCTGACCAGGCAGATAAATGTCTTCGAGAGCAGTGCGGCCCCTAATGCGCTCGAAGAGAGTCTCGATCACGTCGCCACCTTCCTCAATTTGCGTAACGTAGATTCCATTGACCGTGCCGCAGTCATGGCCGCGAACTATAACGTCTTGAGCAACGTCAACGAGCCTTCGCGTCAAATAACCCGCGTCAGCCGTGCGCAGAGCTGTGTCGGCAAGCCCTTTTCGCGCACCGTGCGTGGAAATAAAGTACTCCAGCACGCTCAGGCCTTCGTGGAAGTTAGACTTTATCGGCAAATCCTCAATAAGGTTGCCAAACGGGTCGCTCATCAAGCCGCGCATCCCAGAGAGCTGGGTGACCTGTCGCTGACTACCCCTCGCGCCGGAAGTTGTTATGATAGAGATCGGATTGAACGGATCCAACCCGCCAAGAAGCGCCTCCGCAACTTCTTCCGATGCGCGAGTCCACAGTTCGAGCACTTGCTGCTTGCGCTCGGACTGCGTGATCAATCCCCTCCGATACTGCCTGTTCTTCTCAGCGACCGCCTCCTGGGTTCGCTGAACTATCTCATCGCGCTTGGACGGAATGTCCATATCGGTCATCGAAATCGTAATTCCGGCAAAGGTCGAGTATCGGAAGCCGATATCTTTGAGGTCGTCAAGGAGCTGGACAGTTCGCTCGTGCCCGTTCTTTTCATAACACTCTGACACGAGCTTGGCCATAGTCTTCTTGTCAACCTCTTTGTCGATGTAGCGCATGTTCGGTGGCAGTATGCTGTTAAAAATCAGCCTGCCAACGGTGATCTCGCGCATTTCTGTTTCAATGCCCCGAGGAGTGCCAACCGGCGTGTTTACGCCCCCCAAATCGAGTTGCGCCGGATCCTTCGGCAGCCTGACCCGGATCGGCTCGTGAATGTCCAGTAAACCGCTCCAATAGGCAATGAGAGCATCGTTCTCGTTAGCGAATGTGCGAATCTTGTCTTCCGGCGGTCTATCCCCCTCCCGCTTCATCGTCATGTAAAACGACCCTAGCACGATGTCCTGAATGGGAGCAACTATCGGTCGACCATCCGCCGGCGAGAACAGATTGTGCGTCGATAACATCAAGACCCTAGCCTCTGCCTGAGCTGATGCCGACAGCGGCACGTGCACGGCCATCTGATCACCATCGAAGTCCGCATTAAACGCGTGGCACACAAGCGGATGAACCTGTATTGCCTTGCCGTCCACCAGAATTGGCTCGAATGCTTGGATTCCGAGACGGTGGAGCGTCGGTGCACGGTTCAGCAACACGGGATGCTCGCTGATCACTTCCTCAAGCGCATCCCAAACCTCTGGCTTCATCCGGTCGATCATACGCTTGGCGGTCTTGATGTTGGAAGTGTACTTTTTCTCGACGAGCGTCTTCATAACAAACGGTTTGAAGAGCTCGAGGGCCATCTCCTTGGGAAGACCACACTGGTGCAACTTCAGCGACGGTCCGACCACGATTACCGAACGGCCCGAATAATCAACACGCTTTCCAAGCAGGTTCTTGCGGAAACGTCCCTCCTTGCCTTTGAGCATATCCGAAAGCGACTTCAACGGTCTATTGTTGGAACCAACCACAGGCCTCGTGCGGCGACCGTTGTCAATAAGCGCATCAACCGCCTCTTGCAAGAGTCGCTTTTCGTGATTGATAATCGACTCCGGCGCGCGGATTTCGATGATCTTCTTCAAACGATTGTTTCGGTTAATAATACGCCTATAGAGATCGTTCAAGTCCGACGTGGCAAAGCGGCCGCCGTCGAGTTGGACCATCGGCCTTAACTCAGGCGAGATAACCGGAATGACATCCAAGATCATCCATTCGGGCCGGCTGCGAGAATTGATAAATGCCTCAACAATCTCCAGCCGCTTAATCGCCCGAGCGCGCTTCGGCCCGGCGGTTTGCTGAATTTCCTTGCGAAGGTCGCGGCGAAGCTTTTCGAGATCGATTTCGGAAAGCAGCTCTTTGACTGCCGCTCCGCCGAGGCCTGCGCGAAATACACCGGAAAGGTCGATATCCGTGCGCTCAGAAACAATCTGAAGCAGACGTTCAAGCGCCCGATACTGATCCTCAGTGATGAGCTCTTTTTTCTGAACGCTTTCGAGCAGCTTCATAGTGGCTTGCAGCTCTTCAACATGCTCGGCCGCGTCGCGTTCTTCGGCCTTTATGCGTTCGTTGAGTTTCTTCTGAGCCTCGGCACGCTTCTTGTCATCCCAGTCCGGATTTTCATTTTCCTCTCTGGCAGCCTCTCTACGAAGCTCGGCAATATTGTTGTCACGCTCGGCATAGATCTCTTCGCAGAGCGCATTGACCGCTGCTCGAATCGTCTCAAGGTTTTCGTTAATGCGTTGTCGATCAACATAAGTAACGATATACGAGGCGAAGTAAAGAACGCGCTCTAGCGGCCTAGGCGATATGTCCAAAAGCAGACTCATAGGACTGGGCACGCCTTTGAGATACCAAATGTGCGAAACGGGCGCAGCAAGGACAATATGCCCCATCCGCTCGCGCCTTACTTTAGACCTTGTGACTTCGACCCCGCACCGATCGCAGACGACACCCTTGAACTTCACCTTTTTATAACGTCCGCAATGACACTCCCAATCCTTGACGGGACCAAATATGCGCTCGCAAAACAGGCCGTCACGTTCCGGTTTGAACGTGCGATAGTTGATTGTCTCGGGTTTCTTAACCTCCCCACAAGACCAAGAAAGTATATCTTCCGGAGAAGCTATCCCGATGCGGATCTTATCAAAAGTACTGGCGTCAGCCACTGTAGTCCCCCCTGAGTTCGCGAACGATCTTGCGGCGCTTTGCGGAAATTACCCCCTCGCCGCTGTCGGCCAATTCGTCTTCGGTATCCTTCAGATCGATAACTCGGTCGCGGTCGTCTTCGACTGTGACCTTAAGGCAGAGACTCTGAAGCTCGTTGACGAGTATCTTGAATGACTCGGGCACCCCAGGCTCCATAATGTTCTCGCCTTTGACAATGGACTCGTAAGTCTTCACGCGACCTTGTACGTCGTCGGATTTGATAGTAAGTATCTCCTGAAGAGTGTAGGCCGCTCCGTAAGCCTCGAGAGCCCACACTTCCATTTCACCGAATCTCTGACCGCCAAACTGGGCCTTGCCTCCGAGTGGTTGCTGTGTGACCAGCGAATAAGGCCCAGTAGACCTGGCGTGTATCTTGTCCTCGACCAAGTGGGCAAGTTTCATCATATATATGTAGCCGACCGTAACGTCCTGACTGAAGCGCTGACCGGTCCGTCCGTCATAAATCGCACACTTGCCGGTATGTTCATCGTAGCCCATGCGCTCCTGAACGTTATTTTCGATCGCGCTGATCAGCGCCTCATAGTCGTAATCAGCTGGAGGTGGGGTTCCTATAAACGGAACAACAACCTCCGGGTCATGGTCCTCAACAACAGCCTCCGCTTCGGCTGCCGAACTCATATCCTCGGAAAGATCAAGTTCTCCTCCCGAAGCAGCAATGCGCGCTTCGTTCTCGATCCTGAGCGACTCGGAAAGCGCGACGCGAACCGCCATCGGATCCTCCACCGCCGGTGGCCCAGCGAGCTTAACGCTCAAAGCCTCCAAAGACGCTGCGTCAAGCGATTTGATATACTGTCGGATGTTTTCTATCGCCTCGTTGTAAAGGTCCACAATCGGCTGAACCTCAGCGTTAAGCTGATCTTTCTCAGCGTTGCCTATCCGCGAAAGTATATGTCTGACTACAGCGTCGGTCTTGCGCTCGTCGGCAATCTCGACATCAAGACCTAGTTCCGCGGCGTATTTCCGTAGCACGCCGATCCGGAGCTTCCACGCCATAACCTTGAGGTCAGCTAGTATTTCATCCTCTGTGGCTCCTTGGAAGATCGGATTCTTAAAAGCACACCCCAAATGACGTGCCGCCATTCCTTGGTGTGTTTCGAGAATCTGCCCGATGTTCATTCGCGAAGGAACACCAAGCGGGTTCAAAACTATATCTACCGGCGTGCCGTCGGGCAGGAACGGCATATCCTCCTCCGGGAGTATCTTGGATATAACTCCCTTGTTGCCGTGGCGACCAGCCATTTTGTCGCCTTCCATTACCTTGCGCTTTTGAGCAAGGTATACTCGCACAAGCTGATTGACGCCTGCGGGCAACTCATCACCTGGTAAGCGCTCGAGCTCACCATCGCATCGCTCGCAGAGCATTCTGTCCGGTTTCTTCGAATAATCGAAGACCGCTCCGCACTTGGTGCACTTGAATTTGAAGCGCGAGAAGACCTTTACGTCGACAACGGTTCCTCCCTCGCCGTGAGGAACACGCAGACTAACGTCGCGGGTTTCTTCGGCTTTTTTGCCGAAGATGGCAATTATCAGCCTCTCCTCAGCAGTCAGCTCGCTCTGACCCTTAGGAGCAACTTTACCAACGAGTATATCCTCTGGTCCGACCTCGGCCCCGATGCGCACTATTCCGTTCGAGTCGAGGTCCTTAAGCATATCCTCACCTACGTTTGGGATATCACGAGTGACTTCTTCCGGCCCAAGCTTCGTGTCGCGGGCCTCGGTCTCGTACTTCTCAATGTGAATGGAGGTATAAACGTCCTCCTTGACAAGTCGCTGCGAAAGCAAAACGGCATCCTCGTAGTTGTAACCATGCCACGGCACAAAGGCAACCAGAACATTCTGTCCCAGCGATAGCATACCCTGGGCAGTGCACGGCCCGTCGGCTATTACATCACCAGCTCTAACACGTTTGCCTACCGCAACGATAGGCTTTTGCGTAATGCACGTACCTTAGTTCTGTCTCTTATACACATCT
>JAOAGX010000166.1 GCA_026415535.1 Armatimonadota bacterium
CCAAGAAACTGCTTCATCTATCGAGTTAGCCGCTTCGTAGGTTCTGTCCTGCCTTACCTTAAGACAAAGTTTATTTGACGGCACGGTTTGTGTGGCTATTGCAGCTTTGAATTCTTAAGGAAACAAGAGTGATTAAAAATCGCACCTAAATAGGGGATCGTTACGAACGCACTCGTCGGAGGGTAATGTAAGCTATCTCCGGAGAACACAAGAAACGAACGTGAAGCTTGCTTGTGCCGACCCCACGATTTACAAACAATACGGGCGATTGAATATCGCTAAACTCGAGCTCTTTGCGTTGGTCGAAACTATGGGACGATAGAGCCTCGGAATTAGCGTACCCCAATCTCGAAACACGAGAAAAGCCTGAGGTTTGGTAGACGTAAAGACCGTCGTTAAGATGCTTGTTCGAGCGCATATGGGACCAAATCGGCCCGATAAAAGGCAGTCGGACCTGACCGCCATGGGTATGGCCAGCTAAGATTAGATCGGCACCTCTTTCCACTCCAAGCGGCGCCATAGAAGGACAGTGAGTCAGGAATATTATGAACTCCTCAGGATTGACTCCCTCGAACGCGGCGTCGACGTCAGCATACCGGCTGAATGCGTCGTCTACACCTACTACCCTAATCGATTCGCACCCAAGACAGACCAAATCAGACGAATTGACCAAAAGTCGCATTCCTTCATGCGACAATGCCTCGACGAGGACTTTGGTAGTCAACCAGGGTTTGTGTTCGGAGTTGCCCAACACGGCATAAATCGTTTTTGGCCCTTTGATTACAGAGCAGATGCGACGGAAAATGTCGGATGCGCGAGGTTTCTGCGTGATGTCCCCTGTGATGAAACACATGTCAACCTCGCGCCGCGAGATCAAGTCCATAAGACGCCGCTCCAGCGTTCCCAGCTTGGTAAGGTGCAAATCTGACAAGTGGAGAATCGTAATCCCGTCGAACGCGTGGGGCAAATTAGGAAAAGCAAGCTCGATATACCTTATCCGAATACTGAACTGCTCGATCAGTATCGCGTAAGCAAACGCGGCGACTGCCGTGACTCCACTAACTGTTGTCAAAACACTGTCTAGTAGCAATTGTCTTACTCGCGCGCGGATCTACGAACGTACGCCGCAATTCTGTTTTGAAAGAGACAATTCGAGTGAGGAAGCATAAGCTTAATCACCGGCCGGCATTCTTCCTTATTCGCTCGATTTGCTCGTTGGTAACGGCCTTCTCGAAACTGCGGAAGCCGGCGAGTTTGAAGCCATGTTTGGCGGCAAGACGGCTGATCTCGTTGACCTGTTCGAGCGATACGTTCTTGCCGAGAGTAAAGTTCTCGTAGCGGCCTTCCAATGCCAAAATCATCGTCTCGCTCATACACGCGTAGGCCGTTTTCGGAGGAAAACCAAAGTCAAAGTTGAAATTCACATCGCCCGGAACTTCGACCACTCCGCCTTCGATTACAAGAACATCATCTCGCTCCTGAACAACGCGAACCGATACGTCTCTAGGCCTTGCAATGTCGCAAACCACCGCGCCACGCTTGATGAAGTGTGGTTCGATTATGGCGTCTACAGCACTGGAAACTGTTATCACTATGTCGGCGTCGCGGATTCCCGATCCGATGTCGGTGGTTACGCTCACGTTCGCTCTAGATCCCTCGAGCTTTGTGACTAACTCTTCGAGCCTCTCATGTGAGAGATCAACCATTGTGAGCGCAGCGCATGTGTCCGCAAGGACCTGCGAGCATGTCCATCCGATGGACCCGGCAGCTCCAACAACAGCAGCATGAGCGTTCGAGGGATCAATTCCCATTATCTCAGCAGCTTTAATGGAGCCTTCGATACCTGTCGCAACGGTGAAGCTGTTGCCTGTAGTCACCGCTATCCTAGACCGTTCTGCAATCGTGACGCCACCGTCGCCAACAACGGAGGTATGTGCACCAAGCCCGACAATGCCCGCTCCGAGGTCTTCAGCTATCTTGACGGTATCGACGATCTTGCGATAAACCTCTTCAAGAGGCAGGCTAGCAAGTAGTTTGGGGGTCAAAGGACAGCCCACAAACCAACCCTCTGCCTCTGCACCTGTAATCGAGCGCACACCGGTGATACGTGAGACCATCATCGGACTTTTATGACGCAAGCCCCATTCAACCCACGACTCAGGCAGCAGCTTTACAAACGGGTACTTCCGCGCGACATCTCTTTTTGCGGAGAGAGGATGAATGACAAAAGCGAATCTGTGCAAGGAGAGTCCTCGATTAACTACTTCTGGTTATCGACTGTCTATCGCCGGTTCCCGGTATATTGTAACGCTGTATGCTGTATTGCTCAAGTCACAAACAGCAGGTGGTTTTAGTACTCGCGAAGTAGAAGATGACAGGTGGCGGAAATGACTGTTAGGTTATCTTTCCGGCTAGGTATAATACTGCTCGTAACATTAGTCGCTATGCTTAGTTTAGGAGCAGGAAAAATAACGACTGTGGATGTGACTGCGTTCGGAGCAATCGCAAACGATGGAAAAGACGATACCGCTGCAGTGCTCGCCGCGTTGGAAGAGTGCAAGAAGGTTGACAAAGCAAGGTTGGTTTTTCCAAAGGGAAAATACAACTTCATCGCAGGTTCTAACCCGCAAGATCCGAAAACGCTTCTCCCTTTAAGTAATGTGCAGGGACTGTCAATTGACGGCAAAGGTTCTGAACTGATCATTTGCGGCGTCACCGGGGTGTTTTCGTTCGCCAACTGCAACGGAATCACGATTAGAAACCTCGTCGTCGACTGGGCCCGACCACCATTTTCAGTAGGCAAGGTAATCTCAGTCGAGGAAAATCATTTCGACGTCCAGGTAGAACCGGAATATCCGGTCAAGGGTGGAGAACCGGTCGAGGCTTTCATGGAATATGATCCGTCCACACGCATCCCAATGAGGCACGGATTGGAAGAATACTACTCCGTCATTAGGACGGAGCTGTTAAGAGAACAAGTCTTGCGCATACATCTCAGTCACGCCGCCAAGATCAAGCCCGGATCACTCGCGGTACTACGCCATAAAGTCTATGGGCATTTCGCGTTCTATTTCGATCGATGTTCAGATGTGAAGATCCAAAATGTGACGGTACACACCGCACCCGGGATGGGACTTGGCGCAAGTGTATGTACTAATGTAACTCTCGAGCGATTTCGCGTCGTCCCTAGGACGGGGCGACCTATGTCTTCCACAGCAGACGCCACCCATTTTAGTGGCTGTAAGGGCACGATCAAAATGGAAGGCTGCGAGTTCGAGGGTATGGGAGACGACGGGGCAAATATCAAATCTGGCTTGTACCTGTCGCTCAAGCAAGAGCTAGACGATCACACGGTGCTTGCTCAGCACAACCTGAAGATGGCTAACCCACCCGATACAGGCGACATCATGGAAATATCACATGTGGACGACCTGATACCTTACGCAACTGCTAGGGTTAAGAAGGCCGAATTCCTACCCAACAACGGAATGCACCGGATAGAGTTCGATGACCGGTTACCCGACGCACTCAAAGAAGGAGACGTTTTTGGAAACGCTACGCGAACACCCAAAGTTCGTATCAAAAAGTGTCAGGTCCGCAACAACCGCGCACGCGGGATGCTAATTCAGACCCGTGACGCCATAGTAGAAGGATGCAAATTCCAAGGCTGCACCGGACCAGGGATAATGGTTCTAACCGAGGTCGTCTACTTTTTCGAGTCGATAGGCACTCGGGACGTGACCGTCCGCAACTGCACGTTCGAAAACTGTAACTACGCCGCGACGAACGGCCCGGGGGCGTTGTGTGCAATGGCCTATCTCAGGGACTTCGCCTATCCGCCGAAACCGGGCGTCCACAAGAATGTTGTCTTCGAGGAAAACAAGATCATCAAATGCGACAACTCCGCCATCTTTGCCGCAGGAGTAGACGGGATCACTATCAAAGGCAACCACATTGAAGGTGCTTGCAATGACCCTACCTCGGAATCGGGGAAGAACGCTATCTATGTCATGAGCAGCAAAGGAGCGCGAGTCGAGGAAAACACGATCGATCCCAAGAAGCAGGGAAACGGGTTTCAAAAAGCGGTTGCGATGGAAAACGTCGCAACCGCGGAATAATGGGTAACGCCAAATAACAGGTCTGCCGGCTTCGAGACTAATCCCCGCGAAGCATCAAAGCGAAAAGACTGATCCAAAACTGCAGACAACATAGCATCACGAAATCGTTTTGAGGCTGCGCCTCAAAAGGCGACACACATTACTCTGAAAGTTGCCCCTCGTCATTCCAAAAGTCATCTTCGTCATCCTGAAAGATACAGTTCGCCATTCTGAAAGCCACGACTCGTCATCTTGAGCAAGCGAGGGATCTCAGAGCGACGCCGAGATTCTTCGCTTCGCTCAGAATGACATAGTGTGCCCAGAATGACATAGTGTGCTCAGAAGGACGTAGTGTGCCCAGAATGACATACCATGCTCAGAAGGACATAGTGTGCCCGGAATGACATACCGTGCTCAGAAGTATACACTGTGTCCATAGGGACATAATATGCTCATAATGATATACTGTGCTCGGAACGACATATTGTGCCAAGGATTACATACCGTATTCGGAATGACGGCATATCTAGGTCCGCATCGTCCAAGAAGTCGTCGTAGTCGGTGGCAGTTACCTACCAAGAGCGTTTGCCAAAAGGAATAGCTTTGTATAAAAAATAGTAAAAGAACACCTTGTTCAGTTTCTCAGTTCACTTCCTGGGTCTGCTTTAGGTCGATAACGGTAGGATTCCAATTGAGCCTGGCTAAGAGGTCGTCGTAGTCGGAAGCAGTTATTTCTTCCGGACGTTTGCCAAGCAGAGTAACCAGAACTCCCTCGTAGACATTAGTAGCGTAATATCGGCCGTCGTACTGAGGCGTGGAAGTCACAAACAGTCGTACCCCACGGTCAATCATCATCTGTGTATCCTCTGAAGTCAGGGTATTGGTAATGACAACTTTCCCATCCAAGATGCCTGACTCGGCAGAAGGTATGCGTTTCCTGATGATGTGCCAGTCGCCAGCGATCACATCCGCCCAACGAAAGTAACGCTCGTACTTAGGCTGCGAAGTCTCCTGTTCTTTTCCAGTCGGATAGAGCCACTTGAACGGCAAGCGCACAATCAGCGGCAGAAACGCGTGTGCCGCCCAGCGCACAGTGGCGTATGAACGCATCGGAATCGGTATGCCTAGACTAAACATCAGATCCCCATAAACCACGCTCTTTGCCAACTTCGCGATAGACTGTGCCATACCAAACCGGTCCACCGCGCACACAACAAGTACGTTTTTGTCAGAAAAATCGACGATGCCGTTTGAGTGGAGATACTCGATCGTGCGCCGTTCTAGCG
>JAOAGX010000167.1 GCA_026415535.1 Armatimonadota bacterium
GTATAGGACGCACCCCGCTCGTGCGAATTAACAGAATAACGCGCGGTGCTAAGGCAACGGTTTTGGCAAAGATCGAAGGGCGCAACCCAGCGTACTCCGTCAAATGCAGGATCGGAGCTTCAATGATTTGGGACGCAGAAATTAGCGGCAAGCTCCGCAAAGGCAAAGAGATTATCGAGCCGACCAGTGGCAACACCGGGATTGCTCTAGCTTTTGTAGGAGCGGCACGCGGATATCCAGTCACGCTCACAATGCCAGAAACCATGAGCATCGAAAGGCGAAAGGTTTTGGCAATGCTCGGAGCTAAGTTGGTACTAACAGAAGGCTCGCTTGGCATGCGCGGTGCAGTCGCCAAAGCGGAAGAAATCGCTGCATCCGATCCTGAGCGCTACTTTATGCCGCAGCAGTTTGCAAACCCCGCCAATCCCGCCATCCACGAACAAACTACCGGACCGGAAATATGGGAGGACACCGAAGGCGCCATTGATGTGCTGGTGGCAGGTGTAGGCACCGGAGGAACCATAACCGGAGTTTCACGCTACATTAAGTGCCGACAATCAAAGCCCATAACATCCATCGCAGTAGAGCCTGCCGAGTCCCCTGTTATCACCCAAACTATAAATGGCGACGAGCCCAAACCGTCACCGCATGGAATCCAAGGGATTGGAGCCGGGTTTATTCCGCAAGTGCTGGATATGTCATTGGTGGACCGGGTAGAAACCGTGACCACCGATGAGGCGCTTGAGTATGCCCGTCGTCTTCCAAAAGAAGAGGGAATACTGGGCGGAATATCTTGTGGAGCGGCAATGGCGGTAGCCGATCGAATCGCCAGAGACGACAAATTCGAAGGCAAGACAATAGTAGTCATATTCCCAGACGCAGCCGAACGTTACATGACTACAAGACTTTTCGAGGGAATCTAGAACCTTACGCGTACTAAACAGTGCCTTTGCAGTCTCATAGCTTATCGGAGGTAGCAAAATGCGCGGCTGGTTGCTAAAACGCGTGCCTATAATTGCGTTCGCACTATGCTTCGTGTGCGGTGTCCATGCCGGAATCACGCAGGACTTCACGTTTGTACAGGCAACCGACGTACACGCCTGCTCAGAAAGAGCTGCCGAAACCAGTCCCCGGGTAATAAGCAAAATTACAACACTAAGCGAAACAGACCTAGCGTCATACGGCGTTAAGGCGCCCAAGCCTGACTTCGTAATCGTGACGGGCGACCTTACGGAATTTGGCGGATCAGATTGCTGGAAAAGATATTTGGAATACTGGGAGAATTTTCCCATTCCCGTCCACCATCTGCTAGGCAACCATGACACCACCTGGCACGCAATACTCAAGCAACTACGCGAAACCGGGCGGGAGCCGTGGTTCTCTTTCGACCACAAAGGCTGTCATTTTGTCGGACTGACAACTGCCACGGTTCAGGACCCCCGGCCCTCGATAGGTGAAGAGCAAATCAATTGGCTAAAAAAAGACCTTTCGGACATCAGCCCAGAAACGCCACTGTTTGTTGCCTTCCACCATCCGATTGGCAAAGGCGAGTTCGCAAGCCGCTACGACTACGACCGCCTGCTAGATGTATTGCGTGAGCGAAACACGATCTTACTGATAGCGGGACACTCACATAAGTTCGTATCGGAACCATTCGAAGATTTCGATCAAATTACCGCGGGATCTACCGGATATCCGACCCCGGGAGTGGCGCTCATATCAATAGTCGGCGACGTTGTGCGAGCTGCTTACTTGAGCAACGGAGGACAAACTGCAGCCACACCAATCATAGAAAAGAAAATTCCGCCGAAGCCAGTGTACGCAAAAACCGAGATTGTGTGGCCGAAGCCTCGTGTAACTGTGGGGGAAATACTCGGTATCGCAGCATACACCACCACCGAGGTAAAAATTGCAAGAGCCACATTCACAGTCGATGACTCGATAAATGGCGATCTTCACATAGCTGGATCGCCTGGGCGGTGGACCGCCGCCGGTTGGGTCGACATCAGCAGTCTTACAGCAGGCGCGCATTACTTGAGGGTCGAGTTTTACGCTAATACCTCCTCTAACCTTAACAACGGAAGGAAGGTGGGATCGCGTAGCGCGGAGTTTTTCTACGAACCACCCGACAAACCTACTGCATGGCGCGTGTATCTGGGTGCGTCCACAAAGTGCACTCCAACCGTTGCAGACGGTATTGTCTACGTCGGCGCTAATGACGGCAAGCTCCGAGCCATCGACATTAAGACAGGCAAGGTAATCTGGACCGTAGAAACCGGAGCGGAGATTGTTGCCCAACCGCTGATTGTTGAGGGAAACGTCATCGTAGCGAATGGACTGGGCTTGGTTCAGGCGTTTTCCAAAACAGGCAAGGAGTTGTGGAAGTTCGTTGCGGAAGATGCGGTGTATTCCTCTCCGACACTTGTGGACGGAAAGATTGCGTTTGGGTGCAACAACGGCAAGCTTTATATACTGGACCCCTCCACCGGTACACAGCTTGCGATCAATGACGATGCTACATACACCATAGAGTCTAAACCGTTTTCAATTGGTGGTAGAGTTTACTACGGCGCTTGGGACCAGTACGTCCGCTGCGTAAAAGCGTCCGACGGCGGTCTTGTGTGGAAACAACTTGGCGAAGGAAGCCTAGTCCAAGAGGCTAAACGCTACTACAGTCCCGCCGATGCAGGACCAGTCGTAGCTGACGGCAAACTATTTGTTGCGGACCGTGACTATATGTTAACCATTATTGATGCCGAAACCGGCGAACGTTTAGACGCCAGAAAAAGTGTCTCTGCAACCGGACTGTCGGAAGACGGCAAGTTTGTCTACCTGCGCCGGACCGACGGCAAGCTGGAGAAAATAGACTCGTCCGGAAAGGAAATCTGGAGTATTTTTTGCGACACGGGCTACATCCCCGCAGCTCCAATCGAAAAAGACGGGGTGGTTTATGTTGCAAGCGACTTGGGGATGGTATCTGCCGTCTCGGCAAAAGATGGCAAGTTATTATGGCGATATCAAGCGTCGCCGCGACTGTTCGTAATGTCATCAGTCACATCGGACGGCAGATTGGCATATGTGACATCGTTCGACGGAATGGTTACCGCTATCCGCTGCGATAGAGCAGCCGACGGCACCAGTGGATTGCAACTATCACCGTAGTCCAGGAGCTTGCGTAAGCCCAGCAATCAGTCTAGGGCCTTGTGTCTGTGCTCTGTAAAGACAACGCCCAGGATGGGCTAGGCCATGGTATAACAAGGAGATGCCAAAGGAAACTATACTGATAGTCGATGATGAGGAAGATATCCTCCGACTGGTAGAGCACCATCTATCCGGCGAGGGCTATAGGGTGCTACGCGCGATGACAGGTGAAGAATGCTTACAAACCGCTCGCGCCGAATGTCCGGACCTGATAGTCCTCGACCTGATGTTGCCTGGACTTGACGGCCTTGACGTCTGCCGCATCCTTAAAAGGAACGACACCACATGCGGCATTCCAATCATAATGCTCACTGCCAAAGGGGAGGATGCAGACGTAGTTGCCGGTCTGGAACTAGGCGCGGATGACTACATAGTCAAGCCTTTCAGCCCGAAGGTGTTGGTAGCGCGAGTTCGAGCCGCTCTTAGACGAGAGCGTAACCGGGTCGAGACCGACGACGGAAAAGACCTGGTAGATATTGCCGGGATCAAGATCGATCCGGGCACATTCCGAGTAACCGTTAATTCCGAACCAGTCGATCTAACGCTAACCGAGTTTCGCATTCTCCACGCTCTTGCTCGAAGACCTGGTTGGGTGTTCACTCGTTCCCAAATAGTGAGAGCTTCGCGTGGCGAGGAAGCAGACGTAACAGACAGATCTGTAGATGTACATGTAGTCTCGCTGCGAAAAAAACTAGGCCCGGCAGGACGAAACATAGAAACGGTTAGAGGCGTGGGCTACCGGTTCAGGGAAAAAGAATCAAACAATGATGAACATTCTTCGACCCGCTAAGAACAACGAGCACGAGGATGCACGTTTTCTAGAACGGCGAAGAATCTGCGACCGCCAGACCCCATACGACTTCAGGGAAAACTAACCGATGCGCAGGAAGTCGCTTGTTTGGAAGTTGTTTCCGGTCTACTTCGCGATCACTCTAGCATCGGTTCTGATCGTGGGCCTTGCCGCAACCTCGGCGATGCGCAAATTCTACTACTCGCAAATCCGGGAAGACCTCGCGGTTAGGGCACGACTCGTGCACGATTCGCTACTCCATTCCGGAGTACTCCCACGATTTGACAACAAAAGAACAATAGGAATCCGAAAGCGCACGGCGGTTGTGATCCAAGAACTTGCACGGTCTGCTAAAGTTCGCATTACGCTCATATCTAAATCGGGAGAGGTAATTGCGGATTCGCATTTAGATCCCGCTGGAATGTCCAACCACAGCTACAGACCCGAGGTCCACAAAGCGCTTTCCGGCGAAATAGGAACGTCGCGTCGCCTAAGCAAAACCTTGGGGATAACAATGTTCTATGTGGCAATCCCTATCAAACACAATGGACAAATAATGGGTGTTTTGCGTGTAGCACAACCTGCAAATGCTATAGATTCTCGACCGACCGCTATGGCGTACCGGATAGTTATGATCTCCCTCGCAACAGCAGTACTAACAGTAGCCATGAGTTTGATCGCGGCTCGAAGACTCGCGAGAGCAATTGCCCAGATTCGCAACACGGCGGCGGCGTTCGCTAATGGAGACTTCAGCTCCCGTGCACCTGTCACCGACATAGCTGAGCTCGCCGGCCTAGCGGACAGTCTCAACAGCATGGCCGGGCGAATCGAGGTTCAACTTCGGGACATGGCTCGCCAGTCCGCACAGCAGACGGCAATCCTGGCAAGTATGCGGGAAGGAGTGCTAGCCGTTGCCGATGACGACCGAATACTGATTCTTAACCAGGCAGCAGCGGATCTACTGAACGTTACGCTAGATAGGACCTTGGGCAGGCCTTTGCAAGAAGCTGTCAGGAATCCAGCGCTCAACAGGTTTATTGAACAGATACGCCGCGGCCAGCAACCCGCCGACGAAGACCGCGTGTTCCGCGCACAACGCGATAGGTTGGTTCAAATGAATGCCGCCGAGTTGCGTGATCCTGAAGGTAAACATCTCGGCGTTTTAATAGTTATGAGCGATATTACCCAATCGGCCAAGTTGGACCAGATGCGCAGGGAATTCGTCGCTAACGTCTCCCACGAACTTAAAACCCCAATCACAGCCATCAAAGGTTACGTCGAAACGCTTTTAGAGAGCAAGAATCTCGACCAGAGCAAGGCAAGAGAGTTTCTCGAAACGACCGCTCGTCAAGCAGATAGGCTCAACAC
>JAOAGX010000168.1 GCA_026415535.1 Armatimonadota bacterium
CATCCGCTAATGTGCATAAGTTGTCACCCCAAGGAATATGAAGACTGGGCCAAGACAAAGCATGCTCAAGCAGTAGCGACTCTGAACAGAGAGCAGCGTATGATCCCGGAGTGCCTAAAGTGCCACTCCGAGCTGTATCGAAGACTAAACCGCGTGTCCAATTCGTTTGACCAACCAGGTGGCGTAGAGTGCGCGACGTGCCATTTCGGGTCTCTACCGCACGGTGTCGAGAGGAAAAACGTCACCACACGTGTCAAGGTCGATCCCAAAATCTGCACTGAGTGCCACACTAAACAGTGGAGCCCGAACTACGAGGAGAAATCCTACATGGCTAGGGTTTCGCACCTAGGCGTGAAGTCTTCAGAATCGGTTTCGATGCCCGAGTCCGGCGCGTCGAAGTCTTCGTCGGCTCAGAATACTCATTCACAACCGACGCCGTCTGAGCAAGAGAAACCCACCACGCCCCCGCCGCTTCCCGCGGGACCACCCTCTCTCAGGTGAACCTAACTTTACGAGTCAGCTCGGAAGGGCAACATCTGTTATGCTAGCCAGACCGGGTTGTATAAAATGGGTTAACTGAGGTGGACGCAGTCATCCGGTTCCTGTGGCGGCGTCGGACGTTTTTATGGTGGCGGCTGCGATTTTGATACTCCTAGTGTCAAAGCCTAGCCGAGAAGGCGTCCTGATCGGTCTGCCGTTTGCTGTCGCAGGCGAGGGTATTAGGTTGTGGACTGCTAGGTATCTGACTAAGCTTTCCGCGCTATTCACATCGGGACCTTACGCGTTGTGTAGAACCCGATGTATGTTGGGACGTCCTTAATCAGCGTGGGTTACTTTGCTATGTGCGGTCGAGTTGAAGTGTGGATCGCAGGTCCCGTACTTTTTGGATCTTTTACGGCGGCACAGTGGCTTACGAAGAAAAACTGTTGCAAGAAAGGTTTGGGGGGCAATACGCCGAATACCTACGTTGTGTACCTCGGTTTTTGCCACGCTTACGTAGGCTGAGCCTACGTAGGATGAGCGGCGGAGGTGCGTTTCCTGGAGACAACTCGTGATGAACAACGAGCACATGGTTCTTGCGGCAACGGTAGTAATCTGCACACTGTTTGCCACAAATGCTTTTTTAGGCCTGAGGCCACCAATCGAGTGGTTGGCGTCGGTTCGGCCTTAGCTCCTAATCGTGGAGCGCGGCTTGCTAATATGAAGTTCCCATTAGACAGTCAAAGGCGGCTTCTTAGATACGTCCTAACATACAAGGGACGATTGGCGGCAGCGGCGATATGCGGCCTACTGATGGCGGGGTGTAACCTGATCCTCGCTCGGATGATTAACTGGTTCGCGACAGCCCTTAGCGGCAGCGGTGTGATGGAGGTCAGCCTGGTCAAGTTTGGTCTCTCCCAGGGATGGTTTGCACCAGGCGCCGCAAGAATGGCCCTTATATTAATTGTTGCCGTCCTGGTTGTGTTGATCCACATTCCCAAAGCGGTTTTCGGCTACGCGAACGCTTATCTTGTTGCGTCTGTCACCAATCGAATAGGTGCTGACGTGCGCCGCGAATTGTACGCTCACCTACAAACGCTTCCGCTCTCATTTTTTCACCGCAACAAAATCGGACACATTATCTCGCGGATGACCTATGATGTCGGCTTAATCACAAACTCTAGCCAGGTAGTTATGCAGGCAATTGACGGCCCGGTGCTTATGGTTACTGGCCTTGCAGGATTGTTTGCCGTTAGTTGGAAGCTCGCCGTGATGACGATAGTGTTTGTGCCCGCGATGGGCGTTTTGATAGACAGGCTCTCAAGGAAAATACGCGGGCTTACCGTTGACACACAGGCTAGGCTTGCCGACGTAAACGCCGTTGTCGAAGAAACCTGCCACGGCGCTCGTATTGTGAAGTCGTTCGGAATGGAGGAGCACGAGATCGAGCGGTTTGAGCGGGCTAACAACGCCAGCCTGATCGCCTCGCTTCGCGCGGCGCGGCGCGCGTCCGCAGTACTACCGTCGATTGATCTGATGGGAGGACTTTCGGGTGCGGTGCTTCTGTTGGCTGGTGGTCTGATGGTTGTTGCCGGCGAGATCAAGATAGGCAAGCTTTTTGAATTTACTTATCTGGCTTTCATCGTGGCTGCTGCCGGCAAGCAGTTCGGAAGGCTTAATATGCTCTATCAGCAAACAATGGCAGGAGCAGAACGCATTTTCGAGTTGCTGGACACGAAATCCGATCTGGTCGAGAAACCCGATGCGGTTACGCTTCAAGATGTTAAGGGCCGCGTGGAGTTTCGAGACGTTGTCTTCGAATACAACGACGGCGAGAAAGTTCTTGATGGAGTCTCGTTCGTAATCGAGCCAGGCGAGGTAGTGGCGCTTGTCGGCCCCAGCGGGGCGGGAAAATCGACTATCGCCGACCTTATTCCTCGTTTCTACGATGTGACCGGTGGTCAAGTGCTGGTCGAGGGATATGACGTGCGAGACATCAAGATCGCAAGCTTGCGTGAGCATATTGCCGTTGTTCCGCAGGAAACGATACTTTTTAGCGGCACGATCGCCGAGAACATTGCCTACGGCCGTCCAGATGCCGATATGTCGGAGATAGTTGCAGCTGCAAAAGCGGCCAACGCGCACGAGTTTATCGAGCCCTTACCAAATGGTTATCAGACTCAACTCGGTGAGGGCGGAGCAGGGCTTTCGGGTGGTCAAAGGCAGCGTATTGCTATTGCCCGAGCTCTTCTTAAGAATCCCAGGATACTCATTCTGGATGAAGCTACATCCTCACTCGATGCGGCGTCCGAGGTCGTGGTTCAGGAAGCCCTCGACAGGCTAATGAGGGGCCGGTCCACACTTGTGATCGCGCACAGGCTTTCTACCGTCACGGGGGCAGATAGGATACTTGTGATAGACCACGGACGTATAGTGGAATCCGGATCTTTTGAGGAACTCGTAGGTCGCAGCGGCGTTTTTGCGCAACTCTACCGGACCCAGTTCCGAGCAGAGGAAGTTGTATAACGCGTTCCATTGTGGACTGCGGCGCTTTAGCGCCGCTTTTTGTAGCTGTAGAAAGTGGTGCTGAGGCACCTTGCTCCAGAACTAGTCAGGAGGTTTGAGGGGTGCCAGTAGTGGTAAGTTTACTAGGAGCTTGGGTGATGTCCTGTTTGCTGTTGGGGGCTGCTGACGCCGGGCAAGTGTTCTATGTTGCAACCAACGGTTGTGACTCATGGTCTGGAACGCAGCCTAATCCCAGCAAAGATCGAGGCGACGGCCCCTTCGCTACGCTCGAACGAGCTCGAGATGCCGTTCGCGAACTAAGAAAAAATGGGGGGCTGAAAGGCACGGTTACCATCGCGGTCCGCGGGGGTTATTACTATTTAGACAAGCCTTTCGAGTTAACTGCTGATGACTCGGACGTTGTGTATAGCGCGTACCGCAACGAGAAGGTCGCGATCAGTGGAGGACGCGAGATTACAGGGTTCAGGCCTGTCGAGGTGAACGGTCGGCGAATGATCGTGGCCGAGATACCTGAGGTCAAGGAAGGCAAGTGGTATTTTACCCAACTGTTTGTCAACGGCCGTCGCAGGCCTCGAACCAGGCTGCCCAAAGAGGGCTACTACCGCATTGAGGATCTGGTTGACACGCCCTGGGACGTGTTTTGGGCGCAGGGCCAGGACCGTTTTCGTTTCAAAGAGGGCGATATCAAGCCTTGGAAGAATCTTTCCGACGTTGACATCGTCGCGCTGCATTTTTGGGTCGAGTCGCGGATGCCAGTAAAATCAGTAGACGAATCACAACGCATAGTCGAGCTTGGCAAGAAAAGCGTGTACCGGCTTTCCGATGGATTTAGTCCGTTTGGCGCAAGATATTTTATTGAGAACGTCTTCGAAGCGCTCGATACGCCGGGACAGTGGTATCTAGATCGTCATGAAGGAATGCTCTATTACTACCCTGCGGTTGGAGAGGACTGGAAGCGAGCGAAGTTTGTTGCGCCTGTTCTTAATCGGATTGTCGGAGTGGTCGGAGACGAGAAGCGCCGGGTCGAAAACGTTCGGTTCGAGCGTCTCAGATTCTCGCACACGGAGCATCATCTGCCTGCCGACTTGTCAGGCACGTATCAAGCTTCTACCTTAGTTCTTGGAACTGTCTACTTCGAGCGAGCCGTGAAATGCGGACTGGTTGGGTGTGAGGTTTCGTCCATCGGTAACTATGGTGTTGAGTTCGCCAAGGGCTGTCGCGAGTGCTTTGTGGACAGATGTCGAATTGTCGATATGGGTGCAGGAGGCGTGAAAATCCACCACGGAAGTGAAAAAACCACGGTTCGTAACAGCGAGATCGGAGACGGCGGGAAAATTTTTATAAGCTCGGTCGGAGTATGGATTGGCAACAGCCCGGACAATGTAATAATCCATAACCATATCCACGACATGAACTACACCGGGGTGTCGGTTGGCTGGGTATGGGGCTACGGAGAGAGTGCTAGGGGCAATCTTATCGAACAGAACCATATCCACCACATCGGCCGCGGCGTTTTGTCAGATTTGGGAGGAATCTACCTGCTTGGAGTCCAGCCCGGAACAGTCATTCGAAACAATCTTATTCACGACTGTATATCTCATGGTTACGGCGGATGGGGCATTTATACTGATGAAGGTAGTTCCCATATTCTAATCGAAAACAACGTAGTCTACAACACCAAAAGCGGCGGATTCCACCAACACTACGGCAAGGAAAACATTATCCGCAACAACATCTTTGCTTTTGCCACGGATCAGCAGCTACAAAGGACGAAAGCTGAAGAGCACACCTCATTCGTCTTCGAACGCAACATCATCTACTACGACCGGGGCCAGCTGCTGGGTTCTAATTGGAGTGATGATAGCTTTAAGATGGACTACAATATATATTGGAATTCGTCGGACAACCAGGTTACGTTTGCTGGGGCGTCGTTCGAGGATTGGAGAAAGCGCGGGTACGACTTGAACAGCTTGATTGCTGACCCCTTGTTCGTGGATGCAAATAAGCGCGACTTCAGGCTCAAGCCAAATTCGCCGGCGTTCAAACTGGGGTTCAAGGAGATAGACGTATCTCGTGTCGGACCTCGCAATCGACGAGCCGGTTGGGGTGGGCCGCCAGCCGTTTTTTGAGTGGGGACGTAACCTGCCTCACTTATAGTTCCCTGTGGTTCATGGTCCTGAGCAAAAGATTGGCGTCCTCGAAAAAGCCTCTGGTCGTAGGTTACGAAAAAGGCCCCGCGTCAGCGGGGCCTGGTGGTTCGTCACAAAGGAAAGGCGAATCTAGCTCTTGCGCGCTCTGCGAAGTCCGCCCAAACTGC
>JAOAGX010000169.1 GCA_026415535.1 Armatimonadota bacterium
CTTGTGGAGATCGTCTTTTACCTCGTCCCAAAGTGCAGCCTTGCGCAGGCTTTCCTCCACGATCTGCTCAAGCTCGGATCTCTTGCGGACGCCATGAACGCGCGGACCGTAAGCAACATTCTCGAATATGGACTTCGGGAATGGGTTCGGCTGCTGAAAGACCATTCCGACTCGTTTGCGCAATAGGACTACGTCTACGTCCGGAGCGTATATGTCGCGCCCGTCCAGAAAAACCTGACCCGTGGTACGAACACCGGGAATAAGCTCGTTCATCCGGTTAAGACACCGAAGGAACGTGGACTTGCCGCAGCCCGAAGGACCTATGAGCGCAGTAATGGCACACCCGGCAATCGAAACGTTGACATCCTTGAGCGCTAGGAATGATCCGTAGTAAACGTTCAAGTCGCGCACGGACAACCTGCCGCACGTCTCGCACGTAGACAACGGCTGTGCCGCCGAAGCCTCAGCAGGCGCGGCGGTTTGTTCCAAAACAGCAGCATGAAAATCTACCAACTTCGGGACCTCCTGAACCTTGCGCGGATCACTGCCGCCACTAGGTTCATCGCGAGCACGATCATCAGCAGAGTAAAGGCTGTTCCCCATTGGACTTTCTCCGGGGAGTCAAACATTTCAGACGCTACCACATAAAGATGATAAGGCAGCGCCATACAATCGTCGAACACCGACCTAGGCAACCTAGGCAGATAAAACGCAGCAGCCGTGAACATAATCGGGGCGGTCTCCCCTGCCGCGCGCCCGATTCCTAGTATCACGCCTGTTATTATACCAGCGGCCGAGTTCGGCAACACGACTCGCCAAATGGTCTGCCATTTTGTCGCACCTAATGCAAGACTGCCATCCCGAAATGACTTGGGTACGCTCAAGAGAGCTTCCTCTGAAGACGTTATCACCACGGGCAGGATGAGAAGCGCCAGCGTTAGCGACCCCGCCAGCACAGACTTCCCAAAATGGAGAAATAACACAAAGAGCCCGTAGCCAAATAGCCCGTAAACAATCGACGGAACCCCTGCCAGGTTCACAATTGCAAGCCTGATTGTTCGCGTAAAAGCGTTGACTGGAGCGTATTCCGTCAGGTAGATCGCAGCAAGAATACCTAGGGGGACGGCAAAGAAAAGTGTACCGGCTAACAGATATGCCGTGCCGACTATCGCCGGCATTATTCCTCCCTCGCGCATACCCTGACGCGGCATCTCCGTAAGGAAGGACCAGCTTATTGCCGGAAGACCTTTCACTACAATGAAGTATATAACGGCAACCGCCGGTATCATAACCACCAACCCGGAGATGCTTAAAAGAGCAAAAGCCGCTTTTTGGGTCTGTGCTCGAGATGTCATGCGGCGAAGCTCCTCCCCCTTCTAAGCGCCAGGTCGGCCACAAGGTTGATTACGAACGTAATCACAAACAAAGTCAGACCAACTGCGAATAGAGCATGGTAGTGCGGGGACCGTTGAACTGTCTCGCCCATATCTGCTGCTATCGTAGCAGTCATAGTCCGGACCGGCCCCAGGAAGAAGGGAACAATCCCTGCAAGCCCATTAGGCACCACAGAGGCGTTGCCGGTGACCATCAACACAGTCATCGTCTCCCCAACAGCTCTTCCTACTCCGAGCATACAAGCCGCTATGATACCGCTTCGAGCCGATGGAACTACGACCCGACGGATTGTCTCCCACTTGGTCGCTCCCAACGCAAGCGAACCGTCTCGGTAGGCCTTCGGGACGGCGACAATCGCATCCTCGGATATGGAAACGATTGTCGGCATCGACATGAACGCCAACATCAGAGAACCAGTAAGAGCAGTTAGGCCCGTCGGTAAATTGAACACCCCTTGAATATAAGGCGCCGCAATAGCTAAACCTATGAACCCAACAACAACCGACGGAATCCCGGCTAGGACTTCGATGGTCACCTTCAACAACTCGCGGATACGTCGAGGAGCAACCTCCGCTATGTAGATCGCGCAAGTCACGCCTACCGGTACCGCTATCACCAGTGCGCCAAGGGTAACGAAGAATGACCCAGCAAGCAGTGGCACAATTCCGAATGTCTCGAATTCAGGCCGCCAGCTTGTGCCGGTAAGAAATTGCTTGACACTTACCGTGTGGAATGTAGGAATTGCGTCTTTAGCGAGAAAGACAAAAATCAATAGAAGAATCACGATGGCGGTAGCACCACTCGCCGTGATGATCCGGGAGACGAGTGCATCCTTGACCCTCGCGCGCCGCTCGATGGGCGAAAGGCTTGCCACACTCAAGGAATCAGCATTTACAACTTGCGCCATCGGAAAAAGCACCTCTAAGTTAAAACGCCCGTTTCATGCTAGCCAACAAACATTACAAGAAGATTACACCAGGATTGCGGTTAGGCTGGAAGTTGAGAGCGGCCGGTGGGCGGGCCGGCCGCTCGTGAGATCGATGGGGGCGATCTCGGCTACCTAAGGGGCAAGTAGCCTACTTCCTTCACTGACTTTTGTCCTTCAGGGCTGAGACAGTAGTTTATGAAACTCTTGGCCAGCCCTCTGGGACTGCCTGACGTATACATGTAAAGATATCGGAATAGTGGATATGCTCCACTTGCTATGTTTTCATCTGTAGGCAACATTCCTGTGTCGCCGGATTTCCGTGACACATACAAAACCTTGACCTTACCTTTCTTAGACATGTCCCAAGCATAAGCCATTCCGACATAACCAATCGCGCCCTTGGACTGCGATACGGCATGTGCCACTGCTGCGTTGGTCGGAAGGGAAAGCATGTCCTTGCGATAAGGTCGCCCTCCTAGAACGGCCTCTTGGAAGAAGCCATATGTGCCCGAGCTGGAATCGCGACCGATGGCTACTATACCGAGTTTTTCGCCTCCCACCTGGCTCCAGTTATCTACCTTGCCAGAGTATATCGCCGCAATCTGGCTCATGGTGAGAGTCTTAATGTCGTTGGAAGGGTGAACAACAATCGCGATTCCGTCTTTTGCAACTCGCGTGCCGACCAGTTTCTGGTTTTTCTGCCGGGCAGTCTCGATCTCCTTAGGCTTAGCCTCTCGTGACGCGCTGGCGATATCGCAGGTTCCGTTCATCAGGCTGCTGATACCGACGCCAGTGCCGCCTCCACTAACTGATATGTTTACATCCGGAAACTTAGACATGAACTCTTCCGCCCACTTAGTGGCGAGCGGCAAAACCGTGGTCGAACCGGCTATTTTCAGGTTACCCTTGGGCGCCGAAACGCAGACCCCGGCCGCAATTGCGAGGACTATACTTAATACGAGCAGTTTGGTGATCGTTCTCAATTCCGGTCCTCCTTTCTAAACAAGACTAGAAGGTTGTTATCCACTCAAAAATGGCAGCATCGTTGCCGAAGCTGTGTTTTTCTTCCTGATTAATGATGTAGTAGAACTTGATCCGCGTCTTTTCGTCGAGCCAGCGAAGATAGCCGAGATTCCACGAGCTTCGCCTACCAAACTTGGGATAGAGCGGATCCTCAGACATCGTCTCGTACTTTATTGCGATCGTGTCGGCCGGAGTAGGATTCCAAGCAATCTGCGCCCAGCCGCCGTCGATGTGCTTGTAAAGCACATCACGAACGAAACTCTTGCTAGAATCAGCACCATCAACTCCGACACCGGTTATATACTCTGCCTTGATCGACAGATTACTCATATACCATTGAATATCTGCTCCGTAGCGAGTCTTAGGATCCTGACTGCCATAGTACAGCTTTCCGTCCTTGCCCAAGACGTTCTTGCCGTACCAAGCCGACGCGCCAAAATCAATATCGCCCAGCTTCACGCGCACCGACGCTACGGCAGCCTTGTTGTTGGTCTGTGGAGTCTGAGTTATCTGCACGCCGTTGAAGACTCCGAATTTCCAATACAGCTTATCATTGAGCATAGGAAAGCCCAAACAGAATCCCCTATCACGCTCGCCAGGGAACAGTCGCTGAACGATAAGCGACCTTTCAGGGCTTTCGCGGACCGCAGATGACTGGACTACTTCGTACCCAAATGGCCACTTCATCTGACCCATTTGCATGCTCAGTCCAAATGCGGGATCTCCGGCAAAGTTATACTCGAGATACGCGTCTCTCACGGTAACGGACGGCGCAGCCGCACCGGTGTAGTTCTGACCTCCGTCCAACTGGATAACGACAACGCTGTTGTCGGTGGGCTTACCAGTGACTTTGATTCTCGCGCGGCGAACGCTGAAGTTCGCCGGTGGTCTGTCGGAAGTCGCGCTATTAGGATCACCCTGGAACTGGCTATAGCGAGCTTGAACGTATCCCGAAACGGTTACTTTCTTGAGCTTGGATACGTCAGATTTCATCGCTTCAAACGCGCCTTCTGGATCGGTAAGTATTGCATCCAGATTCTTAATTGTAAGCCCAAATTCTTCGAGCTTTGCCTCGACCTTGTCGAGCCGGGCGCCGATCACGGCCAACTCGGGCTTAAACTCTTCTACGAGTTTGCGGATTTGCTCGAGATCCGCTTTTGATACCTCCTGTTGACCGGGCTTGACGCCATCGGAGGTGGGCCGCTGACCATCTCCGGCTTTGGCCTCAATCGCCGCGATTCGGGCTTCCAGACCATCAAGAAGGCGCTTGACAACGGTCGCGAATTCGTAACGCGTCATATTGCGGTTTCCAAGAAAGCGACCATCAGTATAGCCTTCCATGTAGCCCTTTTCGACCAGGTCTCTAACGGCCTCGTAAGCCCAGTGGTCTCTTGGCACGTCAGACGGTGCCTGCGCGAACGCTGTACAAGCGCACGCGACTAGCAGAATGATGCCAACCAGCTTTTTCATACACAACCCCTTTCCCTAAGAATTTCGCGTGGTCTGGTATTCGCTGCCTCCCCGTCTTAAAGGTCGGAGGCCTGCACCACGCAGCCGGAACTACGATAACCATCTAATCTTACAGAAAGCTAACAAGGGCTCTGCCGTTTGGCTAAATTTCGACCGTTTATCAAATTAAAATGTCCAAACAGAGTCGCTTTCACAAAAAACCAACAAACACTGAACAATCGCCTAACAGAAGCCTGCTATCATTCTGTTGAAAACTAACCATTTTTGGCGGCCTTCTATCTTATCTCGCTCGAGGTAGCGCGTAGTAACTTTGCCATTGGACACATAGTTTGGGAAATGCACCATCTTGGCACAGCATTAGTCAAGTCGTTTTCCGTAGCATAGTGTTCGTCATCTCGGGCAAAGTGTTGTCCTGAGCGAATTGTTAGTTATTATGGGCATAGCATTGTCCATACCGGGTATGGCACTTCATCCTGGGCACAACATTGTACCTT
>JAOAGX010000170.1 GCA_026415535.1 Armatimonadota bacterium
TGCGTCAAGACGCCTGAAGGTTATAACGTGCGCGAGCTATGGCCTCGTAGACTCCTAGATATTACCAGATATCCCGAGGGTGATACCCCGCTGGGGAGGTAGGGAAGAGTTATCTTCTCGTTTTGCAGAAACGTTCGGGGATAAGTTCTCTTGCGGGGGCCGGGGCGAACGACCCGGCCCCCGTTCTTGCGTTTCCCGTCTTCTTTCCAAACGGAACCTTTTGGGGTATAATGCACGTCAATACCCCAAAAGTCATATTGGCGTTGAGTCAACTCTGTCACGAACAGCTCAGAAGGCTTGCTGTAGGCAGTTAGGAAAATGCGAGGTGGCATGATGGCCGTGGACAAACAAAAGCTTCAACCAGGTGCTCAAAATCAGCCGAGCACGTCCGGCGAACATGACGGGCTTTCGGCGGATGAGCTATTTTCTCACGGAAAAGGACTGACATACGACGATTTTATCATATTGCCAGGATACATTGACTTCCAGGCTAGTGAGGTCGATCTAGAGAGCAACGTTACTCGTAACATCAGAATCAAGCGGCCGCTTGTCAGTTCGCCAATGGACACGGTTACCGAATGGAAAATGGCCGTGTACCTTGCGCTTCTTGGTGGAATCGGGATTATCCATTACAACAACTCGATCGACGCTCAGGTGGAACACGTGCGCAAGGTCAAGAGGTTTGAGAACGGGTTTATTATAGACCCTGTTGTCCTCAGTCCCAATCACACCGTGAGCGACGTTGACGCCATAAAGCGTGAGCACGGATTCTCGGGAATACCTATCACTGAGGACGGCACGCTTGGTTCCAAACTCGTTGGAATCGTTACCAATCGCGATATCGACTTTGAAAAAGATCGCTCCCGGCCTCTGTCGGAAGTGATGACCAAGGACCTCATTACTGCGAAGGAAGGTGTCACGCTTCGCGAGGCCAACCAGATTCTCAAGGCGTCCAAGAAAGGAAAGCTGCCGGTTGTCGATGATCAGTTTCGGCTAGTGGCTCTTCTCTCGCGCCGCGACCTACTTACCAATAAGGACTTTCCGTACGCTTCCAAGAGTTCCGGAAAGCAGCTTCTCGTGGGAGCAGCCGTCTCAACGCGCCAGGAAGACCGCGAGAGGATAGAAGCCCTTGTTGATGCAGGGGTGGATGTTTTGCTTATTGATTCTGCACAGGGATATTCGTCCTATCAAATCGAGACGATCAAGTTTATCAAGCATCGGTATCCGGGTGTCGATGTGGTTGCGGGCAACGTGGTCACAACCGAACAATCGCGAGCGCTTATAGAAGCTGGAGCCGATTCGCTGAGAGTGGGGATGGGACCGGGTTCAATCTGCATCACCCAAACTATGATGGCAGTAGGTCGTCCTCAGGCGACGGCTGTGTATAAATGCGCCAAATTCGCTCGTGAGTATGGTATTCCCGTAATCGCCGATGGTGGTATTCAAGGTATCGGTCACATAGCAAAGGCTTTGGCGATCGGAGCTGGAGCTGTGATGGCCGGATACTTGCTTGCGGGGACGGCCGAGTCACCTGGCGAGTACTTCTACGAGAATGGGGTCAGAGTCAAGAGATATCGCGGTATGGCGAGTGTTGAAGCAATGAGCGCAGGCGGCGGCAAGCGCTACATGAGTGAGGACAGCAAGGTCATAGTGCCTCAGGGAGTTAGCGGAACTGTTCCAGATCGTGGCTCGTTAGTCGATTATGTTCCATATCTCATGAAGGGCTTGCAGCAGGCTTTTCAAGACATGGGCGTTCGCAACGTGGCCGAACTGCATGACTCGCTCTACTCAGGCAGGCTTCGATTCGAACAACGCACGTTTGCTGCACAGGCAGAGGGCACTGTCCACAGTCTTCACTCCTTCAGTCCGCCAAAGTTCGGACGTATACAGGTAGACGCATTCTAATTCCGACGGACCTTGCTCAAGATGCGGCGTTTCATAATCGCGAAAGATTGCGAAGGTGCTGGACGAGCGAATCTATGAAGTTCCGCACTATGCATTTTTGCGCGTTTTAGTTCTTCGCGTTTGCAAACTGGCCAGCTTGCGAAGCAAAGCAAGGTTCTTCTCGTCCCAGCCAGGCTCGTAGGGCGTCTCTATGATTCCGGGTAAGTCTTCCGTGCCCGGAAAGTTGACTATAGCTCGGAATCCTTCGTTGCCGATATTGCCTCGACCAATATGGTAGTGACGGTCCTGATGCGACCCGAGTTCGACACGCGTGTCGTTAAGGTGGACAAGCTTGAGGCGATCTAAGCCTACTAGTCTGCGCATATCCTCGAACATCTCATCCACACCTTCGGCTCGCGATATGTCGTACCCGACAGCGTAGAGGTGAGCAGTGTCGATAGCAATTCCTACACGCGGATGGCCATCTAGCTTGTCTATAATTCTGGCAAGCTCATCGAAACGCGATCCGACGCTGCCTCCGGAGCCAGCCCCCAACTCAAGAACGACAATTACGTCGCTTACTGTGTCAAGCGCGAATCGGACCGCATCAACAACTCGGATTGCTCCCTTCTCCCAGCCCTCGCCTTTGTGGCTGCCGATGTGTGTGACAACGCGATCTGCTCCAAGCGTTGCGGCGCGCTGTACTGCATCTGTCAGCAGATCACGGCTCCTTATCCATATTGCCTGATCAGGCGATGCTAGGTTAACTAGGTAGGGTGTATGCAAGATTACTGGGTGGATGTCCAGCTCGGCGGCCCTTGTCGAGAAAAGACTAGCCAGTTCATGATCAAGGCTTGGTCGTGCCCAACTTCTAGGGTTTCCGGAAAAGAGCTGAATTGATTCACACTTAAGCTCACTTGCTCGGTCCAAGGCCGGCAGCAGGCCGCGTTCTATACGGATGTGTACACCGAAGCGCATTATGCCGCCGCTCCGCCCCTGTATTAGTAGGGCAACGGTCGTGCTAATATGTGGGATCGGACTCTAGTCTTCCTCCTCGTCGTCAGGCTCGAAATCCTCAATGTCGCCAGGGGCATAGCTGAATGAGCTGATTTCCTCTGCGCGGAACATTGTTACCAGCAGGTCCTCGCGCTCGAAACTAGGCAGATAGGAGGAAACCACGTCCTCGTCTATCAGTTCGAGCAGATCCTCTTCTTCGTGGGTCGTGAGATCGGCTTCAAGGAGGATGGCTGCATGGATGGTATCGTGCGCGTAGTGAAGGTGAACCTGACCAACGCGGGACTCGCCGTCCCAAATGACATAGATTTCCGATGAGGCAGTGCGTACTAGCCGAGAGAGCTTAAAATTGCTCCTAACGTTTTCTTCCAAAAGGGCAACCTCCTGTACGGTGGCTACGGATCCGATGCCGATAGTATGACACTTTTGGCGCGCTAGGTCAAGCACAGCTTATTTTTTGAGCCGTTACAACGGAACACAACCGCAACTTTTCCGGCGATTTGAAACTATTAAACTAAGCGGGGAAATCTCCGAAAATGCGCTTGCTGAAACAACCTACGAAGTTTTCGCTTTCTTTGGTTTCGAAAGATCCCGGCGGAGTTTGTTTCCTCAGCCTGGGCAGCGGCAAAATGTGATATAATTCAAATGATCACTCAACGAGGTGACAAGTTGGGAAAAATGTTGTTATTTGTTCTTGCTGTTGGCGCGGTTTTGGTACTTATAGTCGGTGAGGCTGTAAGCGCCGCTTCTGTCACTGTCACGGTTAATTTCAACACCAATCTGGGAACCATCAAGACCGAATACGGCATGAACGAGGTCGATCGTGCAACCTATTTTGCCGGCATCACACAGTATCCCAACACACAGATCATTCAGAATCATCGAGATCTTGGAACAAGGCGAATACGCATCTTCTATCGTAACGACTGGACTCAGGACGCGCTGGATGCCCTAATAGCGGCAGTAATCGACGCTGGCGCCGTTCCGATGGTTTGTTTTCAATATGTTCCTCCCGGGATGAGCTACTCTGCATGGGGTGATTGGTGTGCGGCGGCGGTGGCGCGATATAAGGCTCGGTATGACATAAGCGACTGGATGTGGGAGATAATCAACGAGCCTGATATCACCGGTTATACTAGTGAAACTTACACTTCGCTTTTCACTATTGTAGAACCAAAAATCCACGCTGTATATCCTAATGCGATGGTCGGCGGACCTGGTTTGTCGGGACTTAACGTTTCTTGGATATCGGCCTTGTTTGCCTCCTCTTCGCGGGACAATATTCAGTTCATATCTTGGCACCGATACGGCGGTTGGTATCCTGGTCCGAACTGGCCTCCCGATTCGACCATCCTTAACCAGCTTCCCTATTATGAGTCCGATATCAACAACGCCTATAACGCGCTTCCGAGCGACAAAAAGAACACGAAGCTGATCCTAGGCGAGTTCAATGTGAACGCCTGGGCTGGCGATGTTAACGGACAATGGCTTACTGATCCACGTATCAAGACCATTTTCAACGCTGTATACTACGCTGGAGTGCTCAAGCGTGTCTTTCGCACTTCTCAGGGGAGGCAAGCTGCCTGCGAATTACATTGGGAGGGGACTGGCGACGATACTCCTAGCGGGTCTCCAGGCTTTGGAATGTGGTACTCCCAAGTGCCTACTAATCGGACGCCTGCCTACTACGCCAAGAAAGCAATCGTAGCTTCGTTCCCATACGGGGCTACCCTGGTTTCTGCTAGCGTAAGCGGTAGTTCCTATGTAGAGGCTTTTGCTTGCAAATATGGCACGCCTACTGCTCATGGGATCGCGATCGTCAACAAAACCACTGCTACCAACAACGTCAGGGTGATTCTTCAGAACTCCAGCTTTACTTCAGGCACGTGGCGCATAATTGATGGGGCGAATCCAACCGGCTATACTGTTTCGGTATCGGGCACTACGCACGATCTGACATTAAACGGCTACGCCGTTGCTGTTCTTGAGACTCCTCCTCCTCAGCAAGTTGAGATAACGTCTGGGCCTACTGTGATCGAGAACTTAACGACGGTTACTATTCAGTGGACAACAAATCTTCCTAGTTATAGCAAGGTTCGTTGGGGACTCACCAAGACCTACGGCTCTGTTGCCAGCGACCAGACCCTGTTGACCCAACACTCGATCACGCTTACGGGGCTGACGCCTTACACGAACTATCATTTCTGTGTCGAAAGTGGCGGGCCAGGACTTATCACAGTTCGTAGTCCCGATCGCAATTTCTGGAGCGGTCGGCCCACTGGTGTAAAGATTAACCAAGCTAAGAATCTTCCGAACGGTTCGCAGGTTTATCTTTGGGGCAAGGTTGTCACCTGTGTACAGC
>JAOAGX010000171.1 GCA_026415535.1 Armatimonadota bacterium
AGATGTGTATAAGAGACAGACCCAGCGTCCGCCGCAGCAGTAAAGGACTCGTCGCTGATACTCCTGCGCAAGGATGAGTTCCTTGATATCCTTCGCCTAAATCCTCAAGTGGGACTCAGCCTAATGGCGTCGATGGCAACTTGGGCGCACCGTCTGGTGCAGAGCATCGAGGCACTAACGCTCAAGGATGCCGGTGCGCGTTTAGCCGCTTATATCCTCGCGCGAGCGACTTCCGCGCGCGACGGAGTCGAAATCGACCTTCCAATAGCGAAACAAGTCATCGCTTCTCACCTCGGAATGACTGGCGAGACGTTTTCGCGTCTGCTTGCGCGTTTCGAAGCTGACGGACTTATTGCCACCCAAAGCCGTAGGATCAAACTGATGTCGGTAGAAGGCCTCAAAGAAATAGCCGAGTTTGGCAAGTAGTGAGAAACGCGCAACGTAGCGCGAGCTCCAGGATTTGACATTGCCCGATTTGAAAAATTACTGGCTCAGCATGACAAGATGAACTAGAATTACACATATGCGAGGACAGTGAGACGTTGGCAGAGTGCACAATCAGACGGGAACACGCCCCCGGGCTTGGCGGTCCATAAATAGATACCGACACCGACGTCCAATAATGGTAAGATTGCGCGTTCGATCACGCCTTCCGCTTGGGGAATCTGTCTCAAAAGCCTCGGGACACAGTTCCGGTGTATTATATCCCTGATGCGCGCATTTCTGGCAATTTGTATTGTGCTCTCGTTGTGTCCGGCATCTCCCGCGGCAGTCGGAAGTTACTCGATGTGGCTTTCGTCTCATCCGCAGGCGATCGTGGCCGACGCCCACAGTTCCGCAACGATCACTGCAGAGGTGCGTGACCCGTCGGGCCGCGCAGTACCTGACGGAACGCCAGTCGACTTCACAACTAACCTAGGGATCATCGAACGACGAGCGCGCACCATTGCGGGGGTCGCTCGGGTCCGCCTTGAAAGTGGAACCACAACCGGCACCGCACTGATCTCGGCAGTAGCTGCCGATGGAAATGCAGTCGCGCAGCTTCGCGTGGATTTCCTCGAACCGGGAACTGAGATGTTCGACGAGTCGTTTATCTCGGTCGAGTCGCCAAAGTATCTGGGATATGACGTAGATAGTCAGATCGTCGATTCGGCTGGAGGAGTCACGATTTACCACAGAGGACTTACCATCACTGCCGAAGAAGCCCAAATCGACCTAAAAACGAACATCCTCCGAGCAAAAGCCCGCACTGGCGGCGACCCAATCAAGATCAAGCAGGGCGAAAAGCTTCTCCGCGCCGCCGCGCTGTATTATTACCTCGAAACTATGAAAGGCATCCTGATAGAGCTGCCAGACGAGGGCGCTAGGCGGATTCGATTTCGAGGCAGAGATTTCTTCGCCGAACCCTGGAATGACGAGGCCACTTCCGAGCCGCAAACCGACCTCGTCAACTTTGACTTCCAGCCTATCTCTAAAAGCAAGCTCTTCGTCCGGTGTCGCAGTCTTATCATCCGTCCGGGCATTGAAATCAAGTTCAAACGAGCCAGCTATTACGTGGATGGTGACAAAATGCTTAGCGTGCCACTTCAGGTAATCTCGCTCAGGGGAGAAAGTGGTGGAACCGGTCAGATGCTTGCTTATGGCACGGAGGGTGTCCGGCTTGATTTGCCGCTCTACTATTTACTTACCCCGACATCAACCGGAGCTTTAAGGCTTAGACACTCCGAGTCCACCGGATGGGGCTACTACTCCGACCGCGAGGGATGGCAGGTCGATATTGATCAGGACTACAATATCGGCGGTTTTGCGGAGGGTCGATTTTCAATCAACCGGATCAATTCGAGTGACTGGGGCATTCGTTGGAACCAGCGCACAGAGTTCGCCAACGACTCCCGGCTCTATACATATCTCGACTTTCCCGCGCGCCGCGATCTATACGGAACCATCGACTACAGCCGATCGATGCGCAACTATACCTGGGCAGTGAACTTCCGGGGCGACAAGATGCGCAATGTTGACGGACGATGTTGGATAAGCACATACCTGCAGTCGCGCGCGAAGCCTCTTATCGGAGACGCAGTGATCTATGCGATAACCACCCGCCTTTCCTACAACACAAATCTCACCGGAGACCGCGACAAACTTGGTCGTGGTATCGGGCTGCAATTCTACGGCAAACCGATTCTGTTTGGTCACCAGACTACTTTAAATACCTCCCTGAATATCGCGCGAGACTGGGGCGGAGCGAACCCCGGCGCGACAGTTTTTGCAAACATTGGCCTATTTCGTATGCTCGGAACCGTAGGCATGACAAGCCTCACATACAGTTACTCCTGGGCCGACTCGATCTATGGCTACAACGCCCAGCGACTAAGCGCAAATTTGTCACTTTCCCCTACATCCGGTTGGGGAGCCAGCATCTACGCCACATACGGTATGAATGACCACACTCTCAGCGCGTTCGGCGACTTGGGCTATACGTTTCCTGGCGACTGGAGACTGAGCTTTCTCAGCACGCTCCAAAGATTCCAGTATGTGGACTTCTCCGACTT
Organism: Armatimonadota bacterium; assembly: GCA_026415535.1. Classification (GTDB taxonomy): domain Bacteria; phylum Armatimonadota; class UBA5829; order UBA5829; family UBA5829; genus CALJES01. The sequence continues at coordinate 2,553 of JAOAGX010000171.1, forward strand.
CGAAATTGCCCTTTCAAAGCTGTTGGGCCGGCAGGAAGCACGACTAACCTGGTCGCAATCGCGCAAACGTGTTAGGTTCGAATTCACCACTGCCAGGTTCTGATGCGCACGGAAGATTACCGCCGCAATAATAAGCCTGTTCCAGCCATAGTGGATAGTTGGCTGGGGCAGGCTCCGAAATCTCTGGGGCTGCGATCTATCGCAACAGGTCAAGTGACTCCGATTCCAAACTAACGGCCGCTATAGGAGAAACGTAAGTGAAAGCGATGTTGTGTTGTCCACTCTTGGCAATCTTGGCAATCGCAATCTGCGAAACTCGAGGTGCAGAACTGCATCGAGAACCTGAAGCCGCAATACTGCTACCCTCAAGACCGACCGATGTAGAGCTTTTTGCTGCTAGAGAGCTGGCGCGATGTCTCACGGAATCTGCCGGTTGGAAAATGAGAGTAGGCCAACACACAAAGTCCGCAAGGACATTTTGGATCGGCCAAATTGATTCTAGGCGTATGACAGACTTCCCCTTAGGCGAAATAAAGAAGCGCAGCCGAATGCTCCAAGATGACGGAGTTTGCATATTTTCTTGGAAAAACGGTCTCGTTCTGGTTGGCAAAGGCAAAAGAGGACCATTGAATGCGGTGTACACTTACCTTGAAAAACTTGTAGGATGCCGCTGGCCGGAGCCTGGACGTGAATATATACCAAAGCACTCATCTATCAAGATCAAAGGCGTGGACCTGGTTCACAACCCGGGCTTTACATATCGAGGCATAGCAATACACGGAAGATGCAGCGCTGATTGGTTCGTCTCGATCATCGAGTGGATGGCGAAGAACCGTATGAACTATATACAGATTTTCCCTGGGCACTACGAAGAAGTCCGTCCTTTGGCAATAAAAAAACTTAACGAACTCGGCATATCGGCAAATATAGGTGGACACACAAGGGAGTTTTTCTTTCCTTCAGACCGTTATTTTGCAGATCATCCGGAATACTTCGCTTTAGTCGAGGGCAAAAGGGTGCCCCACACTCAGATTTGCTACTCCAACTTCGAGTCCGTCGACATCTACGCGGCCAATGTCGTTGATTACCTGAGTAACAGGCCGGAGATCAAGATTGCGAGTCTTTGGCCTTCGGACGGTTACGGGTTCTGTGAGTGCGAAAAGTGCAAATCGGGTCCCACAACCGATACAATCCTTGAGTACATCAACAGAGTTTCGAGTAAGGTGCACGCGCGTCGCCCGGATGTTAAGCTGGAGTTTCTTTCCTACATACATTACACCACGCCGCCTGAAAAGGTTCGTCCTCTACCATACGTGATTCCGACCTACTGCGAGTACTGGTCTCGAAACCAATTCCACCCGATTACTACCGATTTGCTAGATAACGCCAAATGCCGCCGGGAACTCACTGAGTGGATTCAGAAGTCGCGCGAGGTGACAGTATTCTCATACTATGGCGACGACTGCATAAAGCGCTTTCTTTATCAGCCGATCATCGATGTGGTAGTTGAAGACGCAGCTTTTTACCGAGGTTCAGGGCTGAAGGGCAACTTCGTATTGCTTACCAATCCGGAAAGCTGGTGGTCAAACGCGCCACACATATATGCCTACGCTCGCGTTGCCTGGGACCCGGGTTTGACCGCAAAGCAAATCGAAAGCGACTACTATCTTTCCCTCTACGGCTCGGCATCCTCGGCCATGCTTGAACACCACCAAGCTTGTAAAGCTCTTTTTTCTGCAAAGACACCGCAAGGCGATACGGTCGAGAACGTATTGTTCAACTTGAACCTCGCGAAATTCGACCCGTCCAAACTCGACGCTACCCTCAAACAATGGGAGACGACTATCCCCAAACTCACCGAGGCCCTTTCCAAAGCCAAACTATCAAAATCCGACCCTTTTGTGCTGAGCAGGATAGGCAAGCTGGAAAGTGCTGCTCGCTACACGGACCTGACTTTCCGCGCAGTTTGCGAACTGAGTGCGATGAACGCGGACAAGACGGGTGACCATCCACGAAAAGCGGTCGATCTGATCCTGAAGGCCCTCGAAGAAGAAGTAGTTGCTCAAGATGATGCCAAGGGATACCGGAGCGCGAATATCCGTCTGGCAGAGTTGGCAAGACTAGCAGGACTCGATGATGCGAATTGGTTGGCTGGCGGCATCCAGGCCTACAAGCGATACAACAAGTCAGGAATATGGCGTTGGTCAACAGATGATATTGAACCATCCGACAAGGCAAACCCCAAGACGGTGATAATAGAAGTAACCGATAAGTTGACGAATCCCGGAGACTACGAAGTAACTTGGGAATATCTTTTAGGTATGGACGGTTTGTCCATACTGAGTACGGGCTTGTATGTTTCGGATAAACCGAATCCGAGTCTGAAAGACTTGGTAGAAGTATCCGTAGACAGACACGAAGGCTTTACCGGAAGTGAGAATCGGGCTAATGTCTACTCGCTGCGACTGCCAGGTATTGAGACGGGAAAACGATATTTTGTAGTGGGTGTCGTTTATGACGAACGCAACTTCGACACCTACGGTCAGGTTACTCTCATTGAAAATAGAGGTCTGTTTTTTCGGTATCCTAGGAGCTAGGCCTGTCTCTTATACACATCTCCGA
>JAOAGX010000016.1 GCA_026415535.1 Armatimonadota bacterium
AGATGTGTATAAGAGACAGCAGCGAACCTCCTCCAAAATCTTAACCATGTCTCCACGCCGAGATCCTGGTGTGTCAAGTCGGACGGCGGCAAGCCTTTCGCCCAACACCTCGGCAGCGCGAACTGACTCGGCCTTCTCGTCGGAAAACGTGTCCACTAGGGCAACTCGCGCGACTCTCGGGTCGACAATCCGGTCAAACTGCTTGATCGCCTCAGCCACGTCGCCAAGGATTAGGACCAGGGCGTGCGGCATCGTACCCATTGGTTCAAGTCCAAGAAGCTCGGCCGACAGAACTACAGACACGCCGTCACATCCACCGATGTAGGCAGCGCGATCAATGACTGGCGCAAGCGCAGGGTGCATTCGACGAGCGCCGAAGCTGACAACAGTGCGTTCGCCTGCTGCCTTCCTGCACCTCGCGGCTTTCGTGGCCACACCGCTCTGCTGGCAGAGATAGCCCAGGATCGCAGTCTCCAGCGCGGCAAACTCTAAGTAGTCACCGGTTATTTGCATCACCGGTTCGCCGGGACCAAAAATCGTACCCTCCTCTACGGCATCCACGTCCACCTTTAGCCCTTCGAGCAGGGCTAGCGAGTCGTGAATCCCTACCGCCACCGCCCATCCGCGCTTCCCGTCGTCTGTCGGCCGATCGTTGATCGGAGGCGGTACGAACGCCGCTTTTACATCCGCAGTTACAACTTTGTGTATGTCGAGAGCTTTGAGTATTCGGACGGTGCGTTCGAAGTAGATGTCCGTCGTTTTGCCGTAAGCAATTTCTTCTTTAGTGGCGGTTCGCATCTGTGCCAACCTACTGGACTGGTGGCGACTGTGGCAACTTAGCTCCCATACTGGTCACCAATTCCACCAGCTTAGCGTAATCTACCCGACCTTCAATCTTGACCACCGTCGCCCGTTTAATTCTTTTTCCATCGACCGTGACAGTCGAGACATAGAAGCCATAAAGCTGATCCGTATTCTGTTGAGAGTATAAGCCAATCGCCCCGCTTTGAGCTTCGAACATCCATAATACACGCGACCACCTGCCTGGAGGCAAGTTCTTCGCGTAGAACTTGGCTATCTGCTCATTGGTAACGCCCTTCTGAGCAACGTCAACTTGTAAAAACTCGATTCGCTTCACATCCTTGAGCACGTCCCCCACAGCTTCAGGAACAAGCATTTCGCCGAACTTGCCTAAGACCGGCCCAATTATCGGAAGCGTCACCTGAAGCATCTGCAAGAACTCCTCTGAGGTCATATTGATCTCCATCGTGCTGGACCCGCCCGGGTAGACGCGCAAGTCCAAAGGGGGCTTGTCTTCTTGCGCCCAACAGGGCGAACACAACATTAGAGAAGCCATCAGCCAAGCAGCGTATTTTTTCATCCGATTCACCTCACGAAGATATCTTACGACTAATCGGCCAAAGGAGCAACGCTGGCCAATAGAGAAGCTTTTTATGCTCAACGCCAAATGGTGCAAAATTTTTCGCCTGAAATAGGAGGCTATATGAGAGTTCGGATTAGCGAGGACCCGTTTGTTGAATTGGATCGCGGCAAATCTTGGATAGAACGAGGCACGTGGCCGTGCAAGTGGATATGTCATCCCGACGCAGGACAGCCTCCGTTCGTGACAGCTTACCGAAAACGTTTCTCCATCGCAAAGGAGACAAAGATTCGTATCCATGTCAGCGCAGATGAACGCTATGATTTGTATTTAGACGGCACGCGTATAGGCTGCGGTCCGGAACGAGGCGACCGAGAGAACTGGTTTTACGAGTCGTACGATTTGGATCTAAAACCAGGTGATCATACAATTGTTGCGCGCACCTGGTCGCTCGGCCCGATGGCTCCATATGCCCAAATGAGTGTTCAGCCGGGATTCATTCTTGCGCCCGATATGGACTTTGTTGAACTTTTGGGGACCGGCGTAACGGAATGGCAGGTGACTAAGCTTGAAGGCTACCAGTTTGTAGAGCCAGCTCCGGCTTGGGGAACAGGAGCGAACCTAGTGATCGACGGTGCCCGATTTAGTTGGAACTTCGAACGCGGCGAGGGTGAAGGTTGGCTTCCGGCGCAACCGCTCCACGAAGGAGCCAACGCTTTAATCCGAAACGAGGTTATGCCAGTGCATCTCCTCAGACCGGCAACATTGCCTCCGATGATTGAACAGGAAGTAGTTACTGGCTCCGTAAGATTTGTTTCCGAACCGCCATCCGAAGAGACTCACTCGATCCCGATAAGATCTCAGGATAACCTCGAATCCGAAATAGGAAATTGGAACCTAATAATCAGAAGCAAAGGCTCGATAACGATACCGCCGAACACAATCAGGCGCGTGATCGTGGACCTCGAGAACTACCACTGCGCCTACCCCGAAGTTGTGGCCTCGGGCGGCAAGGAAAGTTTGATCCGAGTGCTTTGGGCCGAATCTCTCTATGAGAACTTCGAAGGCATGGGAGTCAAGGGCAACCGAGACGAAATCTACGGCAAATTTTTCCAAGGTGTCGGAGACACGTTCAAGCCAGACGGAGGACGCTCACGAAAGTTCGAGACGCTTTGGTGGCAGGCCGGACGTTACATCGAGATTTTGGTATGCACAGCAGAAGATCCGCTTACAATCGAAAGCCTCCGACTTCGGGAAACGCGGTATCCTTTGGAAAACGAGGCTGTGTTTGACTCAAGCGACAGCCGGCTTTCCGAAGTAGTCCCGATAATGATCCGCGGACTTCAAATGTGCTCGCACGAAACTTACATGGACTGCCCCTATTACGAGCAGCTCATGTATGTCGGCGACACTCGCTTGGAAGCGCTAACGACATACGCCATAACCCACGACGATCGCCTGCCTCGTAAGGCACTGCGCATTTTCGACGTATCGCGCAAGCATTCCGGACTGACGCAGTCACGGTATCCCAGCCGGGTTACTCAGATAATACCGCCTTTCTCGCTGTGGTGGATCGGGATGGTTTACGATTTTGCCTTTTGGCGCGATGATATTAGCCTTGTCCGCAGCCTCATGCCGGGAGTGCGAGCCGTTATCGACGCATATCTTTCGTTTATCAACTCCGACGGACTAGTACAAGCACCGGTCGGCTGGAACTTCATGGACTGGGTGCCAGAGTGGCATGGCGGCATTCCGCCTGATGCCGACCAAGGCGTTAACGGATTGATAAACTGGCAGTTTGTTCTTGCGCTCACTCTAGCCGCAGAAGTCGAGGAAATACTCTCTGAAAAAGAACTCGCCGCACGCGCCCGTCGTATTGCCAGGGAACTCGCGCAACGGGCCACGGAAGCGTTCTGGAGCGAAGAGCGAGGAGCTTTTGCCGAGGATCTTTCCAAATGTCACTTCTCGGAGCACACGCAGTGTTTGGCAATATTGAGCGGTTTAGTGGACGAACATACGACTGCCAGAATCGCTACGACTCTTGTCAACGACCCTAATCTCTACCGCACGACCATATACTTTAACCACTATCTTTTCGAAACCTATTACAAGCTGGGGTTAACCGAGCCCCTGTTTAACCGACTCGGGCTTTGGTTTGAGCTTAGGCAAATGGGATTCAAGACCACGGTCGAAACGCCTGAACCAAGTCGGTCCGACTGCCACGGTTGGGGCGCTCACGCCTACTATCACTACTTCGCATCAATTCTGGGAGTGCGGCCATCCTCCGCCAGCTTCAAGACTGTGAGAATAGAGCCGCGACTCGGCCCTCTTGAATGGGCGAAGGGCAGGATGCCACATCCCGCCGGTTGGATTGCCGTCGATTTTGCCGCGCGAGATGGCAATGTGTCGGGGACAATAGAATTGCCCGATGGAGTCACCGGCGAACTCGTGCGCGGAGAAGACAAAACGAAGTTGCGTCCAGGAATACAACAAGTTTGACGTGCTACCGGGTCAAACTTGGTGGGCCCAGTCTTACGGAAGCAGATCCCTCTCTTCGCTCGGAATGACAATTGGCAATTAGGCGTTTCGGGAGCTAGCTCCCGAAACGCCTACGAATAATAAATGCAGTTATCGGCGATTCTTCCCGGTTGGTTGAGGACTAAGTAGCGTAGAATCTCCGAAAACGCTGAGTTTACGCTCTATCGGAACAACCTATATTTCAGAACGACAAACTCAAAGAGTTCGTTATTCCGAAGAAGCAGACAACCTCTTCCTGCGAAGAGCCTATTGCTCAACCACGTCTCCAAAACTCCAGACAGTCACCCTTGCGCGAGCGCTGATGCCGTCGGCGGGAGGCTCGCAAGCAAACGAGAGATCGTTCCTTCCCGGTCTAAGCTCAACAGACCCTTCAGGGACAATCTCCCGCAGTAATTCGCCGGATGGACTGTAGAGCTTGCAGTCCGAAGGAGAATTGTACTCGATGTAGCAGCCGGTCTCAAGTTCGACCGGGAATGTGATCTTGTTGCCGTTGATGGTCACGGACGGATTAACTAGCTTAGCAGCTGCAAGCGGTAACGCCTTTACAGGTGAGATGTAAACTTTGACAGGTTTACCAACCGGCAAGTTGTTGAGCCAAAGTGTGAGCCTGCTGATTGCACTCCAGTGAATGCCTTCCCTGTAAATGGCATAAACATTTCCTGCGTAGGGCCATAAGTAATCATCTACTCGCTCGCCCTCGGGTTCAACAAGCTCGAAATATCGCCAGCCGGTGAAATCCACTGTCACGTAATAATCTGCCACGCCACTTACGAGGTGCTCGGGACAGGTAAGTTGAAAGTTTAGAATCTCACCGCTGCCATCCCCATAAATCCACACTCCAAGCGCGCCTCTGCCGCTCAGATCACGCGGCGGCGAGAACACCACTGGAACTGACACCCAAGATGGATTACCACCTTCCACACGCCTCTGACCGTGATCTGTGACCGAGAACTTGTCCACGCGCTTGACCAATTTTGCCTGTTCACTCATGCGTAACCCGCTAAAGCAACCGCTCGCTTTCCCCGTAATTACAGGTTCGCTGGCAATGTCCAATTTGCCCTCAATCCCTGGCGCTGCCGCGACAGGCCCGAAGACCGAAGGGTCGGTAAAATCGACCAGGGTTACGGCATCTGGAGAGTCATACTGTTTGACTGATATCAATGCTTCAATTCGCAACCGGGCTGGTTGAGCGTCAAAGCCATTCTCGATCGTCCACTTACTCGTAGGCGAATTGAGACCGGTTATCTTGTGTTTCCAATAACGGACTTCCTGGAGCCGCGGTTTGCCGTCGTTTTCAACCAGCGTGAACTCGCGCCCGGGTTCTCTGAGCTTGGCCTTGACAGACTCGGTAAACCACCCCGCTAGACGAAGATCTTCCCAACGTTTGATAATTGAGCCAAGCCTGCGCAAGTTGTACGACGCAGAGTATGACTCGGGCGTGAATCCCTGCGGCGCAAAACCACACTCCCATCCGGCACATTTGGCGCACAAGTATTCTATGTCGTCTGAGAAAGTCGGTTCGATCTGCGGATCAGCACCAGCAACGATCCCCCACCAGCCCAAGTGCGCCGGTAAAAACATGTCCAAGCAGCTTTCGTTCGACTTACAGTGAAGATCTATGAACCGCTTGTAACTTCGGCGCGGGCAATCCCAAGCGCCCATCCGAGAACGCACAAACCACAAGTGGTGATGGAACGTGCTCATTTCCATAATCGGCGGCTTTTTGAGCCGTTTGAAAAGCTCGAACACAAACTTGGAACCGTAGTGCCAGCTCCACTCATGGCCGCCGAGGACGTCCTCCCCATCAAGGGCGTCAAGATAGATCATGTCAAACCCGCATTCGTTGTAAAAGTCGGCGGTGGCTTGAACAACCTTGTCAAATAGCGGCGAGTCGGGGTCAGGGGCAAACAGACCAAAACATTCCTTCAGATGATGAACCTCTGAGCCTTTCGGGTGCGAAGAGGCTTTTGTCCCGTAAGCGCCTCGGATACACCCAGTAAACTGATAAGGTGGCTCTTTTGAGACACCGCTGTAAATGATCAACTCGTCGCCAATGCGTAAAGTAACCGAGTTTCTGACAAAAAAGCCTGTGGTGGTCGACATCTGAGCGGTGGATTCGACTACAGGCACATCTATCGCATTGGCAGTGAGATCTTCAGCCAGGGTAAATGTGGCGTCCTTGGCCAGTCCCGGATCGGGCACGGGCGTTACCCAAGGACAACCTTTGTCGATGAAAAAAGCATAAGTGTGAAGACCTGCCAAAATGCCGGCCTCGTGAAGCTTGTCTATTACCCTCTTGAAACTAGCCCGGCCTTCCGGATACCAATCTGGGTTTGGACGGCAGTCGCCAAATCTAAACGAGCTGCCTCCGTGAAAATCAATCTGAGGGATCCCGAGATCCTTAGCTAGTTTGATCCAGGAATCTACAGTCTGTTCCGTTAACCCGCCGAAGTTGAAGAGGTACGAGGCACGATTTGGAGGAAAGTCTAACGCCCGAGGACCGCCAACGGAAGAATGTGGGAGGTCGGGAGCAGCGTTCACTGCCTCCTTGATTGCTTCGCGCAACTCGCTTCGCGGACAACCGATCAGAGCGCAAGACGCTCCGACAAGCCCGGTTTTCGCGTAACATATCGCAGTTGGGCGAGTCATTGGACCAGGCAAAGCCGGAACATTGGTCTTCAGGTTGAGCGCCAGCGCACATAACGCGAACTTCTCGTCGCGGGAACCTTTAAGCTTTGTGTTGATGTCGAGAAAAACCAATTCTTCCACGTCGGCACCGGTAACTGATACGACCTCAAATCTAAGGTAGCGCTTTTCTTCGGCCACGGCTATGACTGCGCTGGCACCAGTGTTCCCGAAGCGCAAAACCAATCCGTTCCCGTTTGAGGAAGCTTCCGTGGCATCGTGAGTTTTACCGCCGACCTTGACTCGCGCCATAGCGGTTCCCGGATCTGCGTAGTCAACACCTGTTTTCCGGTCGACGAGCCGTAGCCGTGCTTTGGATGACACGATAAGACGCATATGATCACTTCGAAACTCCGTGTTCACGGCTCGGCCTTCAACGGTATTGTACGAAACCATCAAAATACTAAACACGATACAGAAAACGCTCCATTTCATAGTATCGAGAGTATACCACAACAATTGCCGCTTGCAAGGTTCGAATTGCAGCAAATTTGTCCCTTTTCTTACTGCTCAAAACGGCAAGATGGCGACGAGTAGTCACACAGGCCTTCGCAATAAATAGATACGCTTTCGGCAATTCTTCCGTTTAGTCGAGGAGCGTCGAGTTGCCGAAACGCTGGGTTTGCGTACATGCAGCGGCTTTGGTACAGGCCCAATCTTGCAAAAGAATTTGCTTTGTGCTACATTCACTCAGCGCACCATACCGTTTCGATCACACGTCATCCGACTCAGGATCGTTCTATACACGTTTTGTCCAAAACAGAGTCGTCCTGAGCACTGAGAAGAAGACTTCAATACCGGACAGAGATTCTTCGCTTCGCTAAGAATGACGGCACGCTAAAAGGCGCTCGAAATAGTTTGTTGCTATAAGACACGAATGGTAAGGTGACTCGGTGTTCGTCGGCTAAGCGAGAGAACCGCAAAAACGCGCTTATCGCAACAAACTAAAAAATCACACTTAATACTGCGCACTCCTGTGCCGGATAATATCATCATGACGGCGGAAAAACTTTCTTCGGCGAAACGAAGTGGAACGGGAAGGGATCGTGATCCTATGGCTCGCAAAACTGCCTCACGCAGGAACGGGAAGGCTTTCATGCTTGACGAGCCTATTTTCCGCCGGGCAACGGACTCGTCAATCTACGGCGTGGCAGTTATTGGACTTGACAGACGGATAATCTATGTCAACGAAGCTCGTGCTCGCCTACACGGACGCACCCCCGCCGAGCTGGTGGGCCAGGACATTACTAGCCTCAGCTCCGACCCTGAACGCACTGCTGATATTGTACAAGAAGTAATGGAAAAGGGAGTCTGGGAAGGAGAAATCGAGGGTCTGCGAGCAGACGGCTCCACTTTCCCAATGCATCAGACGATCACCCGGATAGACCGCGAAGACGGAAGCCCGACCGCAATACTCTCAGTAACCAGAGATGTCAGTGATGAAAAGGAGTGGCAGATCTCACTCGAACGGCGTACGAAGCAATTGATGGCTCTCCTTTATGCCAGCCGACAGATAAACTCCACGCTGGATACCCAGGCAGTTATGCGGATGTTGGTAGAGTACGCAACAATATTGACTTCGGCAAGCGGCGGGTGTGCCGGTTTACTTATTGGAGACAAGATGGTCTTTCGCGAATGCAGCCACCATGGTAAGGTGACTCCCATCGATTACTCTTTTCGCAAAGGCTACGGCGTGGCCGGCTGGGTAATGGAAAACAAAAGACCGTACTTTACCAACGACGCCGAGAATGACCCGCAAGTCGCACGCCACATCCAGAAAAAGATGGGCTTCACGAAACTCATCAACGTTCCCATAATCGCAAGCGATGGCCGTCTCCTGGGATGCTTCGAGGTACACAACTGGCCTGGTGATCGATCGTTTACGCATGAAGATGTCGACCTGCTCATCGGACTTGCCAACCAGGCCGCCGTCGCGCTCACTAATGCCGCTTTGGCCGAGGACCTTCGACAGTCCGCAGCAACCATCAAGAAAAACGAAGAAACGCTGCGGCTGGTGGTGGAAGGCTCTCCGGATTTTTTCTTCTATATTCACGATCCAGAAGGCGTGTTCACCTATGTGTCTCCCTCAGTCGAGCAGATCACCGGCCACAGTGTCGCCGAATGGATGAGCCACTATACCCGTTTCCTCACCGACAACCCTATCAACGAGGACGCGATCAGATACACTGAAAGGACACTTGCTACTGGAGAAGCTGCGGATTCGTATCCGATCGAGATCTTCCACAAAAACGGTTCGCGCATAATGCTGGAGGTCTACGAAAGACCAATATTCGAAGAGGGCAAAATAGTGGGTATACGCGGAGTCGCTCGCGACATTACCGAGCTGTGTCGAGCGGAGATGGCAGAGCGCGCTGCCCGCGAAGAAGCCGAAAGGCGCATGAAAAGCTTCTACAGAGATACCATACTCTCCGTAACAGACGGGAAGCTTGAAATCCTTGAACCCGACGAGATAGAAAAACTCTGCGCCAGCCCTGTGTTCCCCGAGATCGAAATATGTGACGCCCGGGACGTTGGTCTGGCTCGCGCCGAAGTGCGCAAAGCGGCTGAGAAGGCCGGAATGCAGCCGGAGCAAGTGGATTCGTTAATCCTCTGTGTCGGAGAAGCCGCAACCAACTCATTCAAGCACGGAGGAGGAGGTCGCTTGGCACTTTGCGACGAGGACGGAGTGATTAGAGTCAAGGTATCTGATTCGGGACCCGGTATGGATTCTCTGGCGCTGCCGAAGATCGCGTTTATGAAAGGCTTCTCTACCGCAAAGTCCCTGGGAATGGGCTATGCTAGCATCCTCGCCTTAGCAGACAAGGTATACCTCTCGACGAGTCCAAAGGGAACCACCGTCGTAATCGAAGTCGCAAAACAACCCAAGCCTCTCGAAGTGCAACTAGCCAACCTGCCGGACCTGTGGTAGGCTTGAACTTAGCTAGCGCTAACCCGATGAAACAATCATTTCGCTGATCATATAGCACTTCCAAAACGCGAAATGACGATCGTCTGCGGCCATATATCGAGATACAATAATAAAGCTATGAGGAACAAGGCGAATGAGATCGCGGTTTTGGTACCGGCGTTTATTGGCGACTGTGTTGCTTTTCGGAGGACTTTGTGCGGCCTACTGGTATGCTGATCGCTCACTTGAAAGACGGATCGAATCTGCAGTGGCATTCAGATTGCCAAGCTTGATAGGAGCGTCTAGCGCTTACAAGGTGGATGCCGCAACGAGTTTGACTGGTGTTCACAAAGGCATTATAGAGTCCGTCAGGATTCTCGGCAGTAACGTCCGATTGGAGAAGGGTATAAAACTCCAACGACTCGATACTACGCTAAAAGGCATCCACTTAGATAAGACAAAATGCAAGGTCACCAGAATTGACAAGGCTGCTTTTACCGCTCATGTCACTGTTGACGAGCTAAACTCTTTCCTTGCCAGGCATTATCCCGACATACCAAGCCGGGTCGACCTTCGCGAAGGCTATTTAAGGGTAACGGCGGAGCCCATCTTCGAAGGGAATAAGGTACGGGTTGAGGCTGACGCTGCTTTGTGTATCGAGGACGGCACTAAAGTAGTGTTGCGTATAGGTAGACTAGTCTCGCACCCAATCACCGCGCCGGATGACGCCCCTAGATATATAGAAAACCGGCTCAACCCCGTTCTCGACCTCTCGTCGCTAGGTTTCAAAGGCCGAATCAACTCGATTACGATCCACACCAAAGCCATCGCGGTTTCGGGCGAAGGTGAGCCTGGTGATCTGCCAGAGCTCTAATCGTAATCGTCAAGGCCCTCGTTTTCCATCTCCTCCTCGGCTTCCTCAATAAGCTCTTCCAAATCCTCGTCACCATTTTCACCGAGTTCCTTGCCCATCTCGCGCATCAACCGGCGCATAGCGCGCGGGTTGTCTTCCGCCGCCAAGGCGGCGTTTTCGAAGTCGTCCAGGCGTTCGTCGTCACTCTTGATCCGGGCGAATCGCGAAATCAGCTTCCTCACTTCCGAGCTGCCGCACGTGGGACACTCCGGCGGTTTCGAATCGGCAGTCATGCCCACAAGCTGAGTAAACCTTTTTTTGCACTGCGAACACCGGTAATCATAAAGAGGCATGTGTGCATCACCTCGTACGACAACGCTTTGTCATCCTAGATCACCGAAGCTTGGCAATTCTCACGCATAACAAAGGAGCGTTTACATAACGAAAAATACCGGGTTCGAATACTATCACAACAGCCACGCGACGCGATCAAGTACGGCGAGTTACTCTATCGACCGGCAAGGCGCAGGTCGAGCTCCGCCTGTGTTTCGCGAGTCGCCTGTTCCAGGGCTTCGCGCGGCGTCTTGACCCCGTAGACCGCGTAGTCAACCGCACGTGCAAGTGCGCTCATGTAGAACGCCTGCGCCGGCATCACCGGCCGCTGATGACGACACTCTTCCAATATTCTCAGGAACTCGCCATAGCCCGGCTTTCCCCTAATCGAGTCAAAATATGGCGACTTGCGGTATCCCGGAAAAAGACCCTGAAGCCTGCCAGCCGTCTCAGTTCCTTTCGGATCACGACATGCCCACTTGATGAACTCCCAGGCAGCTTCGGGATGCTTGCTTCCCTTCGGGATTGCTATGCACCAGCCTCCTACCCACGACGAATGCCGTTCTCCATCCGGCGGTGCCGGTATATAACCAATTCCGTACTCGAGGTTAGGCGCGTACTGCCTTATCTCCTCCAAACCCGATATGTGCAACATCGCCATCGCAACCTGGCCTATGTAAAGAGGGTTTTGCTCTCGACTACCAAAACCTTGTGAGAACGCATTTACTCGCTCGGGGTCGTAACGCTTGGCATAGCTTGTCATCCACTCCAAAGCTCTTACCACGCGCGGATGGTCCGCCGTTACTCGCCGGGTTTTCGGATCGTAAAACTCTCCACCGAAAGCCCAACCCCAAGTGAAAAGCGAGTTCGCTGCGCCATACTGAGCCCAGGGGATTATCCCCATGCGCACGATCTTGCTGCCTTCGCGCTTGGTGATCCGGTCGTTGAAACGATCGAGCTCGTCAATCGTAGTAGGCGGTTTCTCGGGATCCAGGCCGACTTCTCTGAAGACCTTCTTGTTCCAAACAAACGCGAAGTTTGGATCGGCACAATAGGTGAGCGCCCATACGCGGCCTTTGTATAGGTTTTGAGCCCAGCATGGCGGGAAGTAATCGGACGACTTGATCCCGTCACTGGCCAGGCGGCGATCCAGCGGTTCCAGAGCGCCTTGCTCAGCCCACGCGGCCGTCTGTTGACCGTCCACAAATACAGCATCCGGCGGCTTTCCCGCTGCAACCGAGGTAAAGAACTTCTGGTTGTTGGATAGATCGTTTGGTGTGAATACGGAACGGACCCATATCCGGTTCTGACTCCTGTTGAATGCCTCAACGACGCGCTCGAATCTTTCTTTCTGCGTCCCACCCCAGGGATGCCAGATAGAGATGACAACACGCGACCGGGCCCGTTGCTCAACCGGACTTCGCTTAAAACCGCAGCCGGCAACGACTAACAACGTCGCGAAACAGATCGCGAGAAACCGATACACAAACGACTTCGAGGGCATTCCGGGGCAATTCTAGCAGGAGTTTACGCGAGGGGTCAACGGCATTTCTGAGAAAGGCTGTTGCGATAATCGAGTTTCCGGCAATTTTTCAGCGGCATATGGGATACGCAACTTTACTCGTGATCTCACCCACGCGACGCTTCAGCGCCGCACTCCAGATTGGTTAAGGGGCGTCAAATTGCGGAAAACTTGATTATGGGTTTTATCGCAACAGCCTCCAGTAGAGTGTCCGTTACGGTTTAAGGGTGTCGATTCTTCGCTTAGCCCAGAACGACATGTCAGCTAAGCGACCATTTTGAGAGAGGCAAAGGCTTCGAATCACTTAGCACTCCCCACACCGCAACCTGCGTTTCGGTGTTTCGAGAACAAGATTCCCGAAACACCGACGCAAAAGCTACATGTCACTCAGCACCCCAAAACACTTGGAACGAACCCTACAACACATCCTCCTCCTGTCCAACCTCGGAACTCTCGGCCACATACATCTCCGGGTCGGAGTCGAACTCTTCCTTGCACTCCTCTGAACAGAAGCAATAGTGCTTGCCGCGATAGTCACTACAAACCGCCGCGTGCTCCTCCGATACTACCATTCCGCATACGGGATCCACTGGCATTTCTCTCACCTCCGGCTGAACTGTGCTCTTCCGAAGCGCTAATGCTCAGACTGTTGCACCTATTGCAGGATTCCCACAGTGCCCAGCGTTCAAACAAGATTCGGCCGACGAAATAACTCCCTATTTCCAACAAATCCCGCGCGCAAATAAACGGTTTCACTCAAACGGAGTGTCCAACGATTTGCCGGCTCTGGCAGATCGTTCGGCATAGTCTATGACCATAATCACACGCCGCGCTTCTTCAGGCTTGACCTCAAGCTCTTTGCCGCGAAGCAAGTGATCCGCAAGGTTGGGATACCACGTCTCCCAGGTCGATTTTTTGTATTTCACATCCATTTCGGCCGGGTAACCCTTGACGTCCAAATATACCTTGAAGCTGCCTGACCAGTTGTCGACTATCGCACCTTTTGTGCCGAATATTAGCCAACGTGGCTTACCGACCTTGGCAATAGATGAAATAGTTATATTGGCGACTACGTCATCGTCGAACCGCACGACAGCCTGTGTTTCGTCTTCATTGGTAACATCCTTCCACACGCGGTTCCACTGGTAGAACCCGGTCACATTCTTTATTTTGCGCCCTTCGAGAATGTTGAGAACCCAGTCTACGAGGTGTGCGCCCCAATCGTAGAAACTACCACCCGAAATCTCCTTGTCGGATCTCCACCATTTCCCCGGTTTGTCGTAACCACCCATAAAGGCCTCAACGCGGAACACCTCGCCGATCATGCCTTTGTCTATAAACTCTTTGATCGCCATGAAATCCCCGTCATGCCGGCGGTTGTGGAAAACCGTGAGCAAGACCTCTTTTTTCTTGGCCAGCTCGATCATATCGGTGGCCTCCTCGGTCTTAATGCAAAAAGGCTTTTCCAGACAGACGCCCTTGCCCGCATTGAGAGCATCCATCGTGACCGAATAATGTAGGTTGTGAGGAAGAATGTTGACAACGCAGTCAATCTCTTTGTCCGCTAGCATTTCCCGATAGTCGGTGTAAGTTTTTACGCCGGGAAGCTCTTGTTGTGCCACCTTGAGTCGAGCCGGATCGATGTCGCACACCGCTACGGTTCTCATGCCCGGACTCGCGTTGATCCAGTCGGCGTGGCTCTTGCCCATGTTGAATGCCCCGCCGTAACCGATGATGCCCCATCTGATTTCTTTCTTTGCTTGTACCATGGCTTGCTGACCTAATCTCCTTGCTTGTGTTCGAACTTGTCGATCCGGGCTTCGAAAACAAAGCCCGTACCAACTGTTGAGTTATCCGCTCTCTGCGAGCCTACCTTCGATAAGCTTCTAAAAGTCTCGGATTTTTGGGACGCTTTGATGTAATGTCTATGGTGTCGCACGTAATGTGTTGTAGCACCCACACCGACTACGTGTTAAACTGGGTGTGCTCCTGGAGAATTTTTAACGATGCCGTATTATCGCCGGAATATCTACGTATTGTCGATCACAATAGGTCTTGCTTCGCTCAGTTGGTATCAGGTCATTCCGTTTCTGCCGCTGTTCATAGGTGAGATGGGCACGCCACGCACAATGCTTCCTTATTGGGTAGGGGTTGCGTTCGCTGCCCAATCGCTAGGCAGCATGTTGTTCCAACCGCTCTGGGGCAAGCTCGCCGATTCATACGGCCGCAAGCCAATGATTCTTCGCGCAGGATTCTGTCTCTCAATTATCTACTTCAGTATGAGCGTGTGTCGCACACCATGGCAACTTGCCATACTGCGGTTTCTTAACGGTGCGTTGACTGGCTACATTCCCGGATCATACGCGCTGATTGCGACTAACACTCCAGAAGAGATCGCACCCCAATACGTAGCTACAGCCCAAGCAGTTTCGAATATTGGGCTTATCGCAGGACCTGCACTCGGCGGTCTGCTTGCGTCGTTGGTCGGTTTCAGAGGATCAATGCTGGTTGCTGGGGCGGCAGTGCTCCTGTCCACACTTGTCGTCCTTTGCCTGGTTGAAGAACGCAACAGGGTAAGGCCTGATACCCAAACAGGGCTTGCTGCTGACTTTCGGACGGCGTTGTGCTCGCCGTTGCAGCTTTCAATTCTGTTCGCCGTGATGTTTGCGTGGATATTCGGATCGGCCATCAGCCCCTACTTGACACTTCATCTGAAAGGCTTCAACAGCGGTGCACCGGAGTGGATCGTGGGGGTGGTCTATTCTTTGCCAGCAGTGTCTTTTATACTCACCGCTCGATGGTGGACCTCTCTTGGCGAGAAGTGGGGGTATCAACGCTCAATAGAGATTGGGCTCATTGGAGGAGGCATAGGCTCGCTCGTATTGGCCTTTGTCCACAATATCTGGATTTTTGGAGCAGTGTACTTCGCGACAGGAGTTTTTGTCTCAGCCTTGTCACCGTCGATCTCCGGTCTTACGATTTCACGTATCGAAGAAAGCTTCCGCGGCCGCGCTTACGGGATTCAGCAGTCCGCAGGAACCTTCGGCGGATTTATCGCACCTCTTGTCGCCGCGAAGGTCAGTGCAGTTTGGGGCATACCAGGCATATTCGTGTTCGTCGGCACTGTACTCATCGTGGGATCCGCAATATTTAGGTCGTTGGTAAAAAGATGGCCTAGGGCTGCCTGAAAAACCGTATAGCATCATATACCGGTTGTAGCCATATGGGACTTGGCACACCTCAGCTAGCAGCGTTCACAGTAACTAGCCACAAGGATTTCGGTTGTCCGAATATTCCTATGCAGTTTATCTAACGAATACCCTCAAGTAGTTTCATTGCCATGCCGATTATCCTGTCGTGTTAAGGTGCGAACGCTCTTTTTGAGTGCAACACTTAATCCGACACTTCGGACGCGCGAGTTTTTTAACCGATGCTCAAAATCGGCGCTAAAGCGCCGCAATTCAAAAGATTGGTGTATATTCTGACAGGAAGTCGGACTCGGGTAAGCA
>JAOAGX010000172.1 GCA_026415535.1 Armatimonadota bacterium
CATCAGCGCAATTGCGCTCATGCTCACACCGCCGATCCCTATTAAATGGTAGCGTTTCATCCTTTGCGATTCTCTCTTGCAAGGCTTAACACCACATCAGCAACGGTTCGAGCCGCATCGAGCTTCGCCAACGACCTGCTTGCTTTTGCCATTGATTCGAGCTTCCCCCGAGAAGAACGCAGCTCGCTCACCGCGTCGGCTAGAACCTCACAAGTAAGCGAGTGTTCCTGAAACATTAACGCCGCACCGCGGTCAACTAAGTATCGCGCGTTGGCCATCTGCTCACCCGCCACCGCATGCGGATAAGGCACAAGAATGCTGGGCAACCCAGCAGCCATAATCTCTGCAACAGTTGACGCCCCGCTTCGCCCAATCAGCAGATCAGCCGCAGCCATAGCAGTTGGCATATCTAGGTAGGCTTCGATTCGATATCTTTCCTCAACTCCCTGCCCGGTGAAGGGTGGATTGGTATTTTCTATGTTTCGCGCGCCAACCTGATGCAAAACCTGCGTCGAGCCATCGTCGAGCAACGGCCACGCACCAATTAGCAGCTCGTTGAGCATTCGAGCGCCCTGACTGCCACCAACCACCAACAAGGTAAAAAGGTTCTCTCGAAGACCCAGCCTCCTCCTTGCTTCGGTTTTACCTGGCAGAACCAAAAACTCCTTACGCACCGGCAATCCCGTGACAACAACCTTTTCTTGAGGAAACCACTGGGCCGTACTATCGAACGACAGACACACACGGTCTGCTACCCGAGCCAACCAGCGATTAGTGCGACCTGGAATTACATTTTGCTCATGGATAACTACTTGCCCGCCAAGTGTCCGCTGCGCAACCAGCACAGCCGCTGTAGTGTAGCCTCCAGTCCCGATCAAAACCTCCGGAGCAAATTCTCGAAGGATTCGACGCGCTCGCAATACGCCTAGCAAAAGCTTCAGTAATGAAACTGCATTTTGAGCTGACAATGACCTCCTCAGCGGCGAGCTGGGAACCGCTCTAAAAGGGATGCCGGCTTCCGTAACAATTCGGCCTTCTGGACCGTGTAAACTACCTACGTACAGCAGTTCTACCGTAGGTTCTAATTCTCGAAGCGCCTGCGCCACGCTGATGGCCGGATATATGTGCCCGCCTGTGCCGCCGCCGGTAAGAGCTATCCTCATCGCTTGTCTCTTGCTGAAGTTCGACTTCTATTTGCCTCGATATGGAAAGCAACAACCCCACACCCGTAAGCATAATTACCATTGATGACCCACCGTAGCTAATGAACGGCATCGGCAAGCCCGTCGCTGGGATCGAGTTGGTTGCCACTGCCATGTTTATGATCGCCTGCATACTCACGGCTGACGTAATACCACTCGCTACCAGCGACCCATACAAACTGTTGCACTTGCGCGCCACCCCAAACCCACATACGGCAAATGCACCAAATAACACCA
Organism: Armatimonadota bacterium; assembly: GCA_026415535.1. Taxonomy (GTDB): domain Bacteria; phylum Armatimonadota; class UBA5829; order UBA5829; family UBA5829; genus CALJES01. The sequence goes on from JAOAGX010000172.1 coordinate 1,440, forward strand.
CCAGGGCCAGGCTTCCCACAAGACCAGTTTCTTCGGCAATAGTCGCGTAGATGTAGTCCGTCGAGGCAGCAGGGAGGTATGATTTTACTCGTCCTTGACATAGGCCAAGGCCAGTAATTCCGCCGGTTCCAAAACCGATTAGAGAATGCACAATCTGGTACCCGGTGTCATATCTGTGAGCCCACGGGTCGCGAAAGGCTTCCACACGCGCACTGCAATGCGGCACAATGCACATCATCATGTAAACAAGCGCCAGCCCCCCTACAGCCGTCGGTACAAGCCAACGCTTTTTTGCTCCAGCAGCCGCAAACATCACGAACACTATCGAAGAGAGAACTACGGCTGTTCCCAGATCCGGCTCAACGACAACCAGACCTATAACGGCCAAAGAAACTATCAACGAGCCCAACCATCTTCTCTCGGCCCCTCTGGCAAAAACCTGCGCCCGTCCCAATGATCTCGCAAGGTACAATATAAGGACCAACTTAGCCAGCTCGGAAGGTTGAAAAGATAATGGACCGACCCTAAACCAGCTCCTCGACCCATTCACCTTGTGTCCTATCCCCGGAACCAACACCATGATCAGCAACATAACGCAAACAATTAGCGCCACAACACTTAGCTTTCGCAGGGCTTCGACCGGAATAATCGACGCAAGCATCATACACACCAGTCCTATAGACGCGTAGGCCAACTGGCGTTTGGCGAAGTACCATATATCGTGATCGTACACACCTAGATCAACGCTTCTAACATAACTCGCGTCAAAGACGAAAACCACGCCTATCACTACAAGCGCTACCGCGAGCCCTAATAACCAAACATTAGGCGGTCCGATTTCTGCCGGCTTTCTCACTTCGCTCACTCCTCACCCTTAATCACTAAACGAACTCTCGTCCGGCCCGAGCGACCTCACAACTTCCTTGAACACCCGGCCGCGGTGCTCGAACGAGTCGAACATGTCGAAACTCGCACAGCCCGGCGTGAGCACCACAACGTCACCAGGCTCGGCGACTGATCGCGCCTTGTAAACAGCCTCCTCCATCGATCCAGCCTCGGAAATAGCGTGGAAGTCGGCGCGTTCTGCCGCCCGACGAATCAGGCCAGCGTCAGTCCCAATCAAAACAACGTGCTTGGCCTTTCTTCGAAAAACTTCTGCAAGAGGAGTGTAGTCGGAACCTTTGTCTTTGCCGCCCGCGATCACTATCTGAGGTTCATCAATGGCCTCGATCGAACGAACGGCGGCTTCGACATTGGTGCACATCGAGTTATTGACGTAGCGGACACCATCGATCACCGCCACCGTCTCCAAGCGGTGCTCGACGCCGGTAAATCTGCGAACGGCTTCCCTCACACTTTCAGACCTCGCTCCAAATGCAATAGCAGCACATGCCGCAGCAAGTACGTTCTCTACGTTGTGCTCGCCTGGAATCCGGATGTCCGAACGAGAACAGACACGAAATTCCTCGTCGCCAAGGCGAACAATCAGATCCTCACCGCGAATGAATGACCCCTCTTCAACCTCGGAAAACCGAGCAAAACGCAGCACGCGTCCTCGTAGATTCGGTGCCATGGCCGCAGTGAACGGATTCTCCGCATTGATGATCGCGTAATCCGATTCCGTCTGATTTTCGAATATCCGGGCTTTGAGCGAGGCATACTCTTTGATATCTGCGTGGCGGTCAAGATGATCGCTCGATACGTTCAGCACTGCTGCTATGCGAGGCCGAAATGAGCTGATCCATTCGAGTTGAAACGTGCTGACCTCAGCAACGATGACGCCGCCCCGACCAGCGCGGATAGCGGCGGTTATGAGTGGCACAGGACCTTCCCCAACCCCTTCTTTGTAAGGAGCGGAAAAACCTGAATTTCCACTATCCTCCCTTTGGCTATGAAGACAGGTTTGCAATGATTTCCCCCCTCCTAAGAAAGGATTCAGTGAGGTAACCCCCGCCACGTTGCCCGCAACAAACGTCTCCCTGCCATCAGCCGCTAATATCAGACCGGTAAGAACGGTAGTAGTTGTCTTGCCATTCGTACCCGTGATCGCAATGATTGGAGCTTTAGACAAACGAAAGGCCAGCTCGATTTCAGAAACGATTTCGATACCAAGACGCTCGGCTTCGGCAAACACTGGTAGTGTCCGCGGCACGCCGGGGCTCGGAACTAGTAGGTCCACATCTATAAGATCCACATCGTCTGTGCCCACGCGAGTCTCGACGCCGAGTTTGTGTGCAACTTCAACCGCTTCGGCGAGTTTGGACTCGTCTTTTCTGTCATAAAGAACGATGCGCGCACCCAGTCCTGCCATCGCCTCCGCAACGGCAAGACCCGTTCGAGCCATTCCTATAACAGCTATGCGTTTGTCGCGATAGTCATCCATACAAGAACCCTAAGTCAATGCAAAATCGGCCGGCCACACTGCACGCCAAGGACAGGTCACCATAGCCGCCAAACTGCACCGGCAAATCCGATGAGCGCCGCAACCGCGCCCATTATCCAAAACCGAACCACCACAGTCTGCTCAGGCCAATTGGACAATTCAAAATGGTGATGGACCGGGCTCTTTTTGAATATGCGACGGCCAGCACCGGTAGTTATTCGCGTATACTTGAAAACCGCCCACTGAATGGCACTCGAAAGACCATCCAAAACGAACACAAGTCCGACAACAATCATCAGCACCTCTCGGTGCATCAGGATCGCAATCGCCGGAAGCGCTGCACCAATCGCCATCGAACCGGTGTCACCCATAAAGACTTTCGCCGGATTCGCGTTGAACCACAGAAACGCCAAGCACGCACCAGCTATTGCCGGCAAAAGTGCAAATAGAGCCAGGTCGCACTCGCTTCGCACGCCACCAGGCAACAGAAGTAGACATGCTATCAACGCCGAGCAGGCTATAATCGTAAGTCCCGACGCCAGACCGTCCAAACCGTCGGTTATGTTGATGAAGTTCGCCATACCAACGATGTAAAGAACAGAAAAAAACCAGTACGGGATACCGCCGAGGACCGTTTGTCCCCCCACCATCAGGACCGGAAGGAACTCACCCGGTCTGTGCAACGCTAGCCAGATCACGAACGCAACCGCCAAAAGCGTTTGAACCGCAGCCTTCGGCCTGCTTGCAATGCCTCGCACACCTCGAACAGGTCGCATAGTCAGATAGTCGTCAACCATACCTACTGTGGCGTAAGCCAATGTTAGCAGAAGAACAGCAGCAACATCCGGACACCACGAAGAAGCCAAACCCAAGCCTGCAACATTCAGACTCGAACTCCTCGATGCAAAGAGCGTCGTTAGCACCCCGGCAAGAACACCGGCGATAATGATCAAACCGCCCATAGTAGGCGTGCCTTCTTTCGCCCGGTGCGATTCGGGACCGTCCTCACTTATCACCTGACGCGCGCCACGCCGCTTGAGCATGGCAATCACACCCGGACCAAACGCCACTGACGCTATGAACGCCGCCGCGAATGGCAGCACTATCAGGACAGTCTCACCCCGCAAGCAAACCCTCCACTACCCGCTCCATCCTCATCGCACGGGAGCCCTTTACCAACACCACATCATGCTCGCGCACTTTGGCAGGAACTTCCCGCGCTGCTTCGTGGCTGTCTTCATACTCGCTGACTCGCTCGACTGGCATCCCAGCGTCTATAGCCGCGCGCGAAATGAGTCTTGCCAACCGACCAACCACAACAAGCACTGTCTCTTATACACATCTGACGCTGCCGACGAGCGAGCTAG
>JAOAGX010000173.1 GCA_026415535.1 Armatimonadota bacterium
CTATTGTACAGCTCATTATCGATGGACGTTAGCTACACCTTCATATTGTCGGGCAAGCCGTTAGATGGGTGCAATAAAAGCGGGGTTGTTACTCATCTCCAATCTCTCGTTGCGAGTGATTCGACGGATTAGGATTGCGTAGTGTCGGGGCTCTAGGCAATATCTGCTGACGAACATCGTCATATGTTTGTGAGCTGTTGGCAACCGCTACTGAGCCGGCTTGGGTGTGGAGTATAGAATTGACGAAAAAGCTAGTACTGATTCCTGTTCGCAACAATCTGTGCAGCGATCCTGGTTGTTGGAGTCGGAGGTTTCTGATATAATCTCGTCACGGAGTTTGGAGAGCGGGTCTCCGTAACGTACAGACAAGAGGTGCACCAGATGCTAATATTGCGCAAGATCATACGTGTGTTGGGAATAATTGCAGCTGTCGCTGCGGTTAGTTCGATGGCATTTCCGGTCTGGGGGGCGGAAAGCGCCCCAAAGATAGGGGTTATAGACATACAGAAGATTCTTACAGAAGCTCCACGCATGAAGCAGTATGAGGAGGAATACCAGAACCTCCGCAACCAACTTCAAAGAAACCTCGATATACGAAGTCAAAACCTAATGCTCGACGAGAACGAGATTAAGGAGCTCATCGATCTTAAGACAAAACCTAATCCGACAGAAGCGGAAAAGGCGCGCATTGCGGAACTTGAGAAGATCGAAAAGCAGCGCGATTCCAGACTTAAGGAACTTCAGGCTATTAAAGAGCCCTCGGAGGCACAGAAGGCCGAGCTAAAATCGCTCCAAGAGATGCGGTCGAAGTCCGAAACCACGGGCAGAGCGGTTGAAGAGGACTACCTCAGTCGACTTCAAACAAAAACTCAGGAGTCCTATAAGAAAATGGATGCCGACCTGCAGGAAGCGGTCAACAAGGTTGTAGAGGTTAAAGGTCTGACTCTTGTGCTCGTCAAAGATGCTGTTAGGTTTGGCGGCATTGACATAACCGACGATGTGATCAGCAAGCTCGAACGCAAGGTACAATAGAGCTTTGAGATCAAACTACTATTTCTTGGCGGTCGTGATAGTTGCGATGGCTGTAACGGCAGTCGTCGCGACGCTTTTGTCGGAAGAACCACCAAAGTCAAAGTCTGGTCCCCGGCGCCTCGTATATGTAGACTTAGACAAGCTCGCAGTTCTTCATCCGAGCTACGGCATTCTAACGCGATTCAAGGCTGTCGTCAGTCGCGATCTTATCCGAACACATTCGGAGCCAGCAGTTGTGTGCAAGTCTCTGACTATGTTGGGTAACTTCGTTCGTCAGCCTGATCTGAATAGGTCGGAGATCGAAGCCGAAACTGTGCAATCTGCCATGAGCGCGTTCAGCCGCCTCGAAACGGATCAGCGTCAGGCGTTGCAGGCTCGTCTTCGAGCCGTTAGGGCTACTATGACTGAAGGCGCGAAGCCCGAACTGGCTGCCAAGATCAGAGATATCGAGCGCACTGCGGAGTTCAAGCAGCGTTCATTGGCAACACAATTAGGTGAGATGCGCCTTACTGCTGTTATCAGGGCAAGTGCTCTAGAGGCCATTGTTTCCGGTTTGGACAGTGTTTTGCCACGCGACCTGCCGGAAAGCCAACGTGATCCCGACGGTGTGTTGGCCGACCAAAGAAACCAATTGAGAGCTACCCGTCTCGAGCTACAAAGGATCGACGCCACATTCGAAGCCGAGATGGCGTCGATTAAAGCCGAGGCCGACGATAGGATCAGCAAGCTGCGAGATGAGGTGGCTGCAGACGTATCGGCCAAACTAGAAGCGAGAGAAAACGTTGAGCGAACCAGTATCGAGGCTGCTATTGCTGCGGCAAGGAACGAGGTTCTGACGGAACTGGGGGTGCCTGAGGAGTTGGCAGCAGTATCTGATAAAGCTAAGCCTGCGGAAAAAAGAAGACACGTACCGGTCGTTGTGGTCCCCCCGTTGCGGCAACCTCTTGTCGGAGGAGCTGTCTTTATTCCATCGACAGCTAGGAGAATGGCAATGTCCTTACAGGAATTAATCAGGCGCGATGTAGCCCGCGCGGTGCGCAAGATCGCGGTCGGAAAGGGGTTTGAAGTGACGTTTTCACGAGCCAAGGGTGTACCCGATGCGACTATGGTGCTTGCGGCTTTTCTGCGCGAAGGCGTTATGTGGAGGCCGGTTCTAGCGAAGGCGGGTGACTAGTTCTTCGGGTGGTGTCTTGTAATACGTGTGCTGGCAATCAAAGAGGGAGATCTCCGCGCACTCTGAAAAAATGGTCGGTTGCTGTGTAAGATGCAGATCACTGTTGGAGAACTTGCCCGGCTTGTGGAGGGTCAAGCCGAAGGGCCAACTGATGTGATCATATCCGGCGTCCGGGCGGTTGGAGACGCTGGGGAAGATCACGTGGTGGTTGCTGAGAACGAGAGATTTTTTAGGCAAGCGGCTGAGTCGAAGGCTGCTTGTATTGTTGCTGCGAAAGAAATAGCTACTCCGGTTCTCGGCAAGAGCGTTGTCTTAGTTGATGACACTGGTGAGGCGCTGATTCGGATACTCGATTACTTTAAGCCGAGCGAACGTATACCTACTCCGGGTGTTGCCGGGAGCGCAGTTGTTGGAAAGGGCGTTAGCTTGGGAGCGGGAGTGGCAATCGGCGCCAACTGTTTCGTAGGTGACGGTGCAGCGATCGGCGATGGAACGGTGCTTTACCCGGGTGCTTACGTTGGGGAATGCGTGACAATCGGGCGTGACTGCCGGATTCACCCGTGTGTGACCATTTACCCAAGGTGCGTAATAGGCGATCGAGTAGTTCTGCACGCCGGTGTTGTGATTGGTGCTGACGGGTTTGGTTACAAGCCGGGGAAGCAAGGTCTGGTCAAGGTGCCGCAGATCGGAACCGTCGAGATCGGCGACGACGTAGAAATCGGCGCGAATTCGACGGTTGATAGGGCCAAGTTCGGTGCGACTATAATAGGAAGCGGCTCCAAAATCGACAACCTGGTGCACGTGGCTCACAATGTCAAGATCGGGCGCAACTGCGTGATAGTGGCGTTGAGCGGCGTAGCTGGGAGTGCGGAGATAGGGGACAATGTAACGCTAGCCGCACAAACTGGTGTCAAGGACAATGTGCGGATAGGTGATGGATGCGTTGTGGCAGCTCGGGCAGGCGTGATCGGGAACTTGAGGGAAAACTCAATCGTGTCGGGTTTCCCGGCCAGGGATCACGTTACTGAGAAGAAAGCACAGGCCGCATGGCTGCGTCTACCCGAGCTGATCGAGCGTCTGAGAGTCCTGGAGCGAGAGGTCGAGCGCCTAAGAGCTCAAGAAAAAGGCTGACAAGATGACGACTTTGATAACGGCTGAAGATTGTATTCACGGTAATGAGAATGAGCGCAAGGGGCATGTTCCATGTCAGAAAACTTTGGCGGGCGTGGTTAAGCTTCGCGGTCGCGGTCTTCACGGAGGCGGAGAGTCTCGGGTAGTGATTTACCCTGCAGAAGTTAACTCGGGCATAGTATTTCGGGATTCGAAGCAGGAAATTCGCGGTTTGGTCTCGAACGTGATTGACACGTCACGCGGTACGACTTTAGGCGTCAACGGGACTCGCGTGCGTACTGTCGAGCATATTATGGCAGCCCTTCGAGGGAAGGGCGTCGACAACGCCGTTATCGAAGTATTCGGATCGGAAATGCCGGCGCTTGACGGGAGTGCCCTGCCTTATGTTGAGGCAATAGATTCGGTTGGGTTGATTGAGCAGGATGCCCCTAGACGCATCGTCAGGCTGAGCGAACCGGTCGTAGTTCAGCAAAATGGCTCTTTCATTGCTGCTGTTCCAGCGAGAACGTTGCGAATCACTTACGTGATGAACTACAACCACCCGTTAATCGGGGCTCAATCGGCGACATACGAATTCAGCGAAGATGATTTTGGTAGGGAAATCGCTCCTGCGCGGACGTTTGTTCTATACGAAGAAGTCGCGGGGCTTTTGGACAACGATCTTGCTCGAGGGGGAAGCCTTGACAACGCAATTGTGGTCTGGCAGGATCGAATGAGCTCGAGGTTACGCTTTCCGGACGAGCTTGTGCGTCACAAGGTAATGGATTTGGTCGGCGACCTTGCCCTAATTGGCGGGTTATTGCGCGCTGAGGTGGTTGCGGTAAAATCTGGACACGCACTTAATGTCGAGTTTGCCAAGGCTGTCGGCGAGACTGCTGATTTATAAGTTGGCGGGTCGTTACAAACTTGCGATCCCCAATACGAGGACGGTTTGAATGCTTGACATTGAACAAATACGAGACGTTTTGCCCCACAGGTACCCATTTCTTTTAGTTGATCGGATACTGGAGCTAGAACCGGGGATACGAGCGCGAGGCTATAAGAACGTTACTGTCAACGAGGAATTCTTCGAGGGACACTTCCCCGGACATGCGGTAATGCCTGGGGTGCTTGTTTGCGAGGCGATGGCCCAGGTTGGAGGCGTTCTTTTACTCTCGATGACCGGTAACGAGGGCAAACTGGCCTATTTCGGTGGTATGGACCGGGTCAGGTTTCGCAAGCCGGTGGTTCCTGGCGATACACTAGTTACCGAGGTCGAACTCGTCGCCACGAAAGGGAATATCGGCAAGGTGAAAGCGGTGGCGAAGGTCAATGACGAAATCGCTGCCGAAGGAGAATTCATATTTGCACTAGTGGAGAGGGATACAAGAAGCAGACGGACAGACAGCGGGGTCGACAACAAAAACACTAAGGGGGCTACCTGATGCTTGATCATACCGATTCGCGTCATATCGTGGATCGAGTGGCAAGCAGATTGTTCCGTTCAGAACAAGGCAATACCCGGGTTCGGGGAAACAGATGGCATCTAAAGATAAAAAGACAGAGATTCATCCGACCGCGATTGTATCAGCGGACGCTCAGATCGGCGAAGGGGTTAAGATTGGCCCTTACTGTGTGATTCAAGAGGAAGTTGTTATCGGCGATGGGACACATCTTGACGCGAACGTTGTTATAGGTCCTCGTACGTCGATAGGCAAGAATTGCACGATCATGACAGGCGCAGTGCTAGGTGGACCACCTCAGGACTACAAATTTCGCGGTGAAAGGACGTTTCTCAAAATAGGCGATGGAAACATTATTCGAGAATACGTAACAATCCACCGTGCGAGTGGCGAAGG
>JAOAGX010000174.1 GCA_026415535.1 Armatimonadota bacterium
AGATGTGTATAAGAGACAGCCTCTAAACCGGTCCTCGCCTTGTCACGAGCAATTTTGGACTCGTAATCGGGAAAACCCAAGGGGTTTACACTTACCAGACCCGTCTCGACCTCAACGAACGTACCTTCGTCGGCAGTAATCTGTATGCGCTCCCGTGCGCTTAGCCTGTAGTGATGACCACACTTGTTGCACACGCGCAGATTTTTTTCGAGTTCTTTGTTGAAGAGTATCTCGCCGCAGCCGGGACACTTGGTCCACAGACCGTCCGGAAGTGCGTCGATACTCTGTCTGACCGCTTTTCGAGCCGCCTTCTCTCGCGACTTAAACCACGCTGCTGGAGTCATACCGCCCTCCTGGCGCTTGGTAGTTGACCTATTATAGCGACCTAGAGGCAGAGAAGGCAAACACCCTGAAGCGGCTTTTGCAATAATAACCGCAAACGAAGAGTTCTGTGATTTGACACCTCCTGGGTGTTTGGAGAACTAATGCCCAAAACACCAAAGCGCGACTGAAGTCGCGAGCTTTATATCCTTGCGGAGAAATGCTGAAAACGCGCCTATTACAGTTACAATCTGACTGTGCGCGGTTTGCCGCTTTTCAAAAAGGTTTCGGCGCGAAGTCGCCGAAGTTCATTTTGTGGATTAGGAGTGTCGAGCAACACGTGTTGGGTTACGAAGGTTGGCAATGGGGACTGGGAATAATAGCCGCTCTGTTGGTCGGAATATCCAAAACCGGTATTCCGGGAGTAGCGACGCCGGTTGTGCCGATTTTGGCCGCCGCTTTCGGCGGAAGGTCTTCGATCGGTATCATGCTACCGCTGCTTATAATGGGCGACGTTTTCGCAGTGACTTGGTATCGGAAACACGTTCAGTGGGACAAATTGGTGAGCCTGCTGCCGTGGGTAATCGTCGGGCTAGCGACAGGAGCGGTTGCATTGCAGCTCACCAGCAAAGTCAACGGCGGAAAGGACATTCTTGGGCAAATTATCGGTTGGCTGGTGCTTGCCATGCTCGCGCTATATCTGCTGCAGGGTCGTATGGGTGACAAACTGACTCCTACATCGCCGATCGGGGTAGCTGGTACCGGCGTCGTAGCCGGATTTTCAACTATGGTTTCGAATGCCGCTGGACCAGTGATGACCATCTATCTCACCGCACACAGACTGCCGAAGAACGAGTTCATAGGCACTATTGCGTGGTACTTCTTCACGCTAAACGTCACTAAGTTGCCAGTATACATCACACTGACAGTGATCAATCCGAAAAACCCCATCATAACTGTGGAATCCTTAGCCCTCAACGCATTGCTGTTCCCCGCTGTCCTTGTTGGGGTGTTCACAGGCAAGTGGCTATTGCCGAGGATCCCACAGAAAACTTTCGAAGGTGTGCTGATTTTTCTTGCCGGCGCCGCCGCGGTTAAGCTGATTGTCGGGTAGAGATGGTTTGGTTGGGGTGAGATTCTTCGCTTCGCTCAGAATGACAATTTAGGCTAAAAATGACAATTTAATCTCAGAATAACGATTTGGTCTCAGAATGACAAATTTGGCTCAGAATGACAATTTAAACCACGAATGACAATTCAAACATCAACTTGCACAATTCAAAAGGTGTAGAAATGCGATCTATTGCTCGAATTAATTTGTCTGTTGCTTTATGCGCTATAACAATCTTGTCGATCGTTAGCGGTGACTGTTATTCGGCGGATCTCGTTCTGGAAAACGAAAGTGTTCGGGTCGAGGTATCGTCCGAAAACGGTGCTATCTTGCGCATTCTAGACAAACCGTCCGGCATCCGACTCGGACCGGACCATGCACCGGCTGAAAATTTTAGGCTGGTGCTGGTCAAACTAGACAAGACAACCTCCACAATCATTGGCAAAGACCAGAAATTGTCCGATTCGACGAGCAAACCGGGCGCATTGCTCCTAAGCTGGAACGGCCCCCTAAGAGACACAGCCGGAACCGAACACGCAATCCGGGTCCACATGGAAATCAGAGCTGAAGACAGAGAAGTGGCATTCATACTCACACTGGACAACGACACCGGTCACCAGGTTCAGGAAGTGTGGTATCCGTTGATCGGCGGTCTTCAAAAGCTTGGTTCGGATGCTTGCGCGTGGCTTCCAACGTCCAACCCGTGGCAAAAGCCTCTCAGATCACCAGATCAGGCTGCATTCGGCGAACACGTTTTCGGCTACCCCGGCCGCTTGAACATGTCGTTCTTATGCATACAAAGCGCCTTCGCGAATAAGTCGATCTATTTCTCGTCGCATGACACCATCGCTCGGCATAAGGGCTACCGTCTGATGGGAGTTTCAGGATCGGATGGCGAGGACGTGTTTGCCTGCATCCAGCATCTGCCTTTTACCAAACCAGGCACAAGCTTTGACGGTTCTCCCGTGGTGCTAAGAGTAACTGAGGGCAACTGGAAGTCGGCAGGAAAGCTTTACAGACGGTTTTTCGAAGAAACATTTGGCCTTGCAAATCCGAAGACCGACTGGATTCGCAGACAATCGTTCTTCCTGATGACCATGTTCATGCTTCCAGAAGGCACTATAAACTACACGTTCAAAGACATCCCCCGATGGGCAAAGGCAGCCAAGCAGTATGGCGTGAACGCCGTGCAGATAAGCGGATGGCAGATGGGCGGTCATGACAATGGATATCCACATTACGTCCCCGATCCTCGTCTAGGCACGTGGAAGGAGCTCGAAAATGGTATTCGTTACTGTCACAAGTTAGGACTTAAGGTCTTCTTTTTTGTTAACTTTCAGCCGATAATGCTCGAATCGGACTGGTATAAGAACGAGCTGAACAAATACCGCGAGTGGAACAACGACGGCGGCCTTACCTGGAATGCCGGATGGGGAATGGGCACACTGTGGGCGAGAATGGGCCACCCGAAAATGATGACCTGGGCAGATCTGGGCTTCCCAGAATTTCGAAAGATAATTGTGGACCAGTTCGAGCAACTTGCGAAGATCGGCGCGGACGGCATCCACGTGGACAAAATGTATCCTTGGGGAATCAGTCACAATCCGAACTCTCCGATGAGCCCCGACACCTCTACTTGGGAAGGTGCCATCCAGCTCTGCAAAGAAGTCATGGCCGCATGCCGTAAACACAATCCAAACTGGTCGATGAGCTTCGAGTGCAATTGGGACCGTATGCTCAATTCGGTGGATGCACATGGTGGGTAGGCAATCAACTTGTCACCCGCTCAGTCTTCCCGGAAAACGCTGAAACGCTGGCCATATGTATGGCTTACGACTATCTTGGAGTAAATAACGCAGTACGCAACGGCCACCACGTGATGCTCGCCCCCATGAACTTCTCTCGCGGTATGGATTGGAAACCTTTCGAGGGCCTCAATCGCTACATACGTGAAGTGAAGCAGATCCAGGATAGGTTGCAAGAAACAGTGTTCCTTGGCGAGGTGATGGGACGCGAAGGAGTAAAACTACGCGGTGTGCCTGCGCGGGGCATCGATTACAATGTGTTCCGCAACCGTCGCACGGGTTTGGTGGGTTGCATTCTGACTAACTCATACCTCGAATCGCAACAACAGGTAATCGAAGCCCTTGGCAAATCGGCTTTTGCGAGAGTGCACGTTCCGGGCCGGCCCAGCTACAACGTAAAGTGGCCGGCAGCCATCGACATACCTGGGGAAAGAATAGTGTTCTTAGAAGAACTGGCCGCGAAACCCGCAGTCATCAAAAACTCGAAGCCCTTGACTCCCAAGCAGTCAAAGAGACTTACCTCGATCCCCAACGGTGATTTTGAGCTTGGCAAGTTTGAGGGTTGGACTGCCGATCCCAATTGGGTGATAGCAAATGACTCTAGAGGTCACTATGCCGGCTGGCAAGGCGGACACTGGGCCTGGAGCGGCGGTATTGGCGAAGCAGCGGTCGGCAAGCTCACTTCAAAACCATTCAGGTTGGACAGAAGTGGTGTGCGTCTATTGATTTCCGGTTGGGACTCGATCCAAGGCAGTGGCAGTCCGCGAAGGTGGAATTACGTAACGCTCAACCTTGCAGACGGAACTGAGATAGATCGCGTATACGCCCCGAACACAACCAACTTTGTGCCAGTCTACCTAGACGGGTCGAAGCACAAAGGCAAAATGGCTTACATAGAGGCTGTAGACGACGCTGATCAGCCGACTTACTCGATGCTTTGCATTGACGACGTCCACACGGCCGACCTGCCGCCTGAGTACAACCAGCCTGCCCCATCTTTCCCGAAGTCTGACCCGAAAAAATCTATCAGGTTGGAAGACGAAAACATTCTAGTCGAAGTCAGCCGTTCTAACGGTTCCATTATCCGTATACACGACAAGAAAACCGGACTGGATCTCATCGTCGAGCCTCGGTTAGCCGAGAACTGGAAGTTCTCACTACCCCTGCCAGGAAATGAACCTTGGCAGACTATAGAAGCCAACTGGATTATCGGTCGCAATCAGAAGCTCACGTCTTTCGAACATTTGGGAAAAGAGCTTATCTTGAGATGGGACGGACCACTAACTAACTACCTTGGAGAGAAATACGATGTGTCGGTCGAAACGCGGATCAAATTAACGCAGGGCGGAGTAATTTTTGACGAGGCGATCATCAAAAACCGGACGCCATATGCCGTCGGCGAGACCTACTATCCGATTCTCGGCGGGATTCAGGGGCTGGGTAAAACTAGAGGAGAACTTAAGAGAACTCGAATGTTCAGACCGCTAGCGTCAGGGGATTCAGCCGCAGTAGCAGACATATTCCGGATTTTCGCAAATATGTCTTCGTTCGGCGACCAAGGGCCTGAGCAGTTTTACCGCCATCCAGAAGAGGGACCACCAATTGTTCACTTTGAATCGTCGAGGCTCGGTCGATCTGTTTGCCTATTCTCTCACAACCCTCTCAAACGACATCTGGTTACACACCTTGAGCTTGTGCCGAGCAGCTCAGGCACAATACGAGAAGACGGCAACTGGCCTAGACCAGAAGAACTTAGAGGGATGCCTGTTGGGGTGAAGCTGTCGTTCGTGGACTGCGCGGGATCACAGCCAGCACAAGATTACACTACATCCCCTCTGTTTGTCAGGTTTCACGATGGTGACTGGCGTGATTCA
>JAOAGX010000175.1 GCA_026415535.1 Armatimonadota bacterium
AGATGTGTATAAGAGACAGAGCACAACCTCGCCAAATTCAGAATCGGTGCTGCAGTTCTATTACGACCGGACAAAACGAGACGACATTCAGCACTACGAGACGCGAGCAACTTATGACATTGACTTTCAGCACAGGCGGGCGATAGGAAGCAACCAGGAATTGATGTATGGCGTCGGCTATCGCGCGTCACAAGACAACATTCGCCGAGGCTATTGTTTTACGTGGACTCCCGACAGGCGCCACGACCGGCTTTATAGTGCCTTCGTACAGGAGGACATCCACCTGAGGCAAAAAAGAGATCGCCTGACACTAGGAGCCAAGCTAGAGCACAATGATTACACGGGATGGGAGTTGCAGCCCAACATAAGATACTTCCGTTCCCTGGATCGGAGGAGTTCGCTTTGGGCAGCCGTTTCAAGAGCGGCTAGAACACCCTCGCGGTCAGAACGTACGGGACAATTTGATTACAAGTCACTACCTGGCGTAGGCGGTGTGGCCAACGTGGTGCGGGTTTACGGCAATCCGGAGTTCGTGTCCGAAAAGCTCACCGCTTACGAACTTGGCTACAGAGTGCAACCTAACGATAAGCTGGCGCTGGATATTGCTGCGTTTTGCAATGTCTACGATGATCTTCGCACACTGGAGCAAGACGTAGCGCCCTTTGTTCGGCTTACTCCCGTGCCGCATGTGATTGTACCCTTCACTTTGCGCAACAACATGAAGGGTACTACCTACGGTTTGGAAGTTGCCGGCGATTGGCGTGTTTCCAAACGTTGGAGGATCGCATTCGGATACGGCAACCTCGTAATGCGACTGAAACGGGATCGCAGTGGAGTGGTTTTTCTGGACGAGAAATTGGATTCGGACAGTCCAAGACAGCAGTTTAAGCTAAGATCTTACCTGGATCTTTCCAACAATCTCGAATTCGACACTATAATATACGCCGTCGACCGACCTTCTTCAGATGCTCCCGGCTATGTGCGCCTTGATCTAAGACTCGGTTGGGCAGCCTCGGACAATCTTGAGGTTAGTATGGGGGTTCAGAATCTTCTGCAGAAGCATCACGTCGAATTTGGGCGATCACTCGGTGAATCACCCACCGAGGTGCCAAGGTCTTTTTATACCAAGCTGATCTGGCAGTTGTAAAATTGTAGCTCTAGTGGGTGAGCATTAATAAAGCAGCACGGCCCGCCCAGTGAAACATTCACAGGGCGGGCCGTCAATTTGTGGTATTTCAAGTCACCCCTTAATCCCTACTGACGAGTAGTTTCCGACTCTTTCAACATCGTCTTCGGCAAGGTCAGCTTCTGTTAGCGAGTCGAGGTTGGAAACGGGGTAGGGGAACGGACCGGAAAGCGGAATCTTGTCGATCCATTTAGCGCGGAACTCGGGATCCTGCATACGGCAGGAATTCTTGTGACAGGCGTAGCCTTCGTGGTGTATCATCGCTGACCAGATGTCTTCAAGGGAGGTTTGACGTACATTGCCAAACGAAAGAGGCGTAAAATCGCAGGGTGTCACATCGCCGTAGGCGGTCATATAAAATTGACACCAACCCGCATAGCAACCCACACCAGTTGGACCGTTGATGTGCGCCTGAGTTATTACCAGCGGCGGTTTATTCTTGTTATATTCTTCCTCGATGCGGCACAACTCGGCCTTATCGTCCTCGGACAAAAGGTGCTTACGGTCTTGAAGTAGTAGCCTTCCGGTTGGGACGACGTCAAATATAGTTATCTCGTCCGTGCCGATAGACTTTGCCAGCTCGATCATCTCGATCACCTGGCCGTTGTGCAGTCGTTCTGGGGTGGCATAGGTTGATATGCCCGTAAGCATTCCAGCATCTTTGCACCGTTTGAGTCCCTCGATTGCCTTTTCAAAGCAGCCGGGAACACGCCGCATTTCGTCGTGCGCCTTCGGATCGGGCGAATCGATTGAGACATGAATACACCATAGCCCCGCTTTTGCAAGCTTAGCCACGTTTTCTTCATTAAGCAGGAGGCCGTTGCAGAACATAAGCGCAACCGCTTCGTCCTTGTCTACCCATTCGATGAGTTCGAAAATGTCCGGCCTCAATAGTGGTTCGCCGCCAGTGAACACCACGCTTACAGTACCCAATTTTTCGGCATCACGGATTACTTTTTTCCACTCATTGGTTGTAAGCTCAGTCTCGCCGGGGCGCTTGTGTCGCGCGGCGGAGCAGTGAATGCAATTGGCCTGACAACGAGTGGTGACCTGGAGAGTGCAAACCGTAGGCTGTGGGTGACCAGTGAGCTCTAGCATCAACCTGCTGCCGAGTAACTTCATCGACGCCTTGGTCGGAATCGGCGGTTGATATGAGGTATAGATTAGCACATCTCCGCGGCGCGCATAAGGTTTGCCGCGATTGCGGACCGCTGTTTGAACGGCCTCAATTGCTTGCTTAGCTTGTGGAAGCACAGACAACGGACCAGTTGCGCGGCAGGAGAAAGTGTTGTCTTCGGCAACTTCCGTTTCCATTCCCAGAAGTTCTATTTCGTTCTTGCCAGTTAGCCTTGCGGCTGCAGCCGCTGCTTTGACGACGGGATTATCTTGGAGCCGGGTTCCTATCGCCCTTGCAATTGGGCCTACGAATTGCGGCTCCGGTCCCGGAATCATTTTCAAAAGCGAAAAGTTCTGTTTCGCCACCTTTTCCTCCTGTCAGCCAAACGCGTTGCATTCCTAGATATTCCCCATTCTAGCATGTGTATCCTTCCGGTCGGGGTGATGTCGCAATAGGCGCGTCTTGGCTATTTTAACGATTATTCGGTTGTTTAGAGAGTCGAATCGCTGCAACACAGGGTTTGCTTTGTATTGCACCAGCCTAGTATTGGTCTGTTGCGAATAAGACACGTCCCCAAGTTAATTCGGCGTCCGTCGACCGCGGCCAAACAAGATACCTCCTAAAGCACGTCTATCGCGACAACCTGACTCGGATGTCTGTTCACTCTCGAAAGCTCAAATTATTAGCTTTGCTGACAATGATGCGCCAATCAGGTTGTCATTCTGAGCGCAGCGAAGAATCTCCCGACGGGCGAAAACGTCCTTACCGCAACAACCTTTATTTGCTATGCTTGACCGTCTAATAGGTGCGCTGTATACTTGTGTTCGCCAAATGCTTCCCGACATGGCCGAACCCGAGACAATTACAACCTGCGCACGACACCCCAGAGTAACGACAAATCTCAGGTGTGCCACTTGTGGTACGCCGATCTGTCCACAGTGTCTGGTACAAACTCCCGTCGGAGCTAAATGCCGTTCCTGTGCATCCAGTGTGGGAGGATCACTGTTTAGGCCGACACCCAAGCAATTCGTAATGTCATGCGCGGCTGGTTTGGTTTCGGGTGCGATTGCGGGTTTGGCGGTGGAATTCAACTTAGGTTTTTTTTCGCTGCTCCTCGGATTGGTTTACGGTGGCTTTGTGGGGGAGATTATTCTGCGTGCCTCAGGTCGCAAGCGAGGAGTGAAAATGGAGTCAATCGCGGCGGTTACGATGATCATTGGGGCCGTGGCTGCCAGGCTTTTAGCAGCTCTGTCGATTACCTCGATGTCAGATGCCCGAGTGCCCTTCGGGGTTTTGAACGTGCTAATTGATCTGGTCTGGCCGTCGCCGATCCCTCTAATAACGCTTCTTCTTTCCGTAGCCGCCGCCGTTAGTCGCATACGTTACATCTAACCACAGGCATGGTAAGTACTTATTTTTCACAAATCAGGATTTTAGCCCCGTCAGAGTGATCCCTTGGATAAACGTTCTCTGTGTGAAGAAGAACAAGATTATAATGGGGATTGTCACCACGGTGGATACCGCCATCAGCATACCATACTCACTGCCGTATTGTCCTAGGAACATTGCAAGGCCGAGGGAAAGTGTATACTTGGACTCATCCACGAGGTAGATAAGCGGACCCACAAAGTCATTCCATGCACCCATGAATGTCCACAGCCCCACAGTGGCCAGCGCCGGTTTTGACAGCGGCAGAATAATTCGGCGATAAATGTCGAACTCCGAGCAGCCGTCCAGTCGAGCCGCCTCTGAAAGCTCGATAGGAATCGTCATGAAAAACTGTCGCAGCAGGAATATGTAGAATGCGTTGCCGAAGAACGCGGGGACTGTAAGTGGCAGAAACGTGTCTACCCAACCGAGCTTGGAGAACACGGCGAATAGCGGCACCATGGTCACCTGAAACGGCAGCATCATAGTCGATAGAATAACGATAAAGAGCAGGTTTCTGCCTTGCCATTCGATCTTAGATAGACCATAGGCAACTAGACTGCAAGACAACAGAGCCCCGATCACGCAAGCAAAACAGATAATTAACGTGTTCCGAAGCTGTCGGAGGAACGGGATAAACACCAGTCCTCGGGTGTAGTTGTATACGGCTAGACCGGGAAGTGTTTGCTCGGTTGCTTGCAGGTTGTCAATAGGGAGAATGCGGGGACCTCGGTAGGAAAAGTCTAGCGGCTTGATTTTGCATATGTCTCCAGGTAAGCGATCCACGATGATTACTCGTGCATCGTTGTCGGCTGGTTTGGATAAGTTTTGAGTGATGTGGATTGAAAGCCTGGGCAAGATGTCCGGCGGCCAGCGCTGGATTCTCTCTGGCGGTTTGAAAGAGGTCGAGAGCAGCCAGAAGAAAGGGGTCGTAAAGAGCGTTCCAGTTATTATCAACGAAGTGTAGGTAATCGCCACTCGTAATCGAGGCCAGGCCCTCTGTCTACTTTTCGCCGCCATAGTACACATACCTCGCGGAAGTTTTAAACAGTAGGAGCGTGAACCCGAGAATAACGACGAATAGTATCCAGGCCATCGCACAAGCGTAACCCATTTTCCAATACTGAAACGCGTTTTGGAATAGATAGAGCGAAAAGAATCGCGTTGAATCGACTGGTCCGCCTTGTCCGTTGGTCATTACATAGGCTTGAGTGAAGTACTGTGCTGCTCCTATGAATCCCATTACGAGTGTGAAGAAAAGGTGCGGGCTCATAAACGGAACCGTTACGTGCCACGTC
>JAOAGX010000176.1 GCA_026415535.1 Armatimonadota bacterium
AGATGTGTATAAGAGACAGGAGTCGGTACACTCGACGCATGGAATGCTGAATACGGAGTTTGCAGGGCCAAGAGTCATGAACCTTACGATCATAGTCCGCCCTCACATGGCTCCCTTCAACAACCCACGTACCTCTGCCAATCCCTCTTCCCGCTCAATTTGATTGAGAGCCTTATTAAGTGTGTCAGTGCGGGGAACCAAATACTTGGTGACTTCGCGGTCGCGCCCCTGATCGGCCATACCGTCGAAATGAACAGTATGCCCTTCGATTTTGAGTGGCCTTTCTTCGCGATTCTCGATGGACATTCGCCGCGTGTGCTCAACGTCTTCCGGCGAATCCGTGCTGATCCAGACACGTTCCGGTTCACACAGTTCGACGGCATCCAAAATGAACGCATGCAAGCGCTCATTGTCAATAGCCGCGAGCTTTCGATGATTGTCGGCATCCATTAAAGATGCCAGCGCTTCAATATATTGGTTAGCCAAGTTCGACCTCCTGAGAAACAACTCGGCCGCACGAACCTGGTGGCGCGAGATCACTTCAACGCCTTTCCGTAGAGCGCGAAGAGCTTACCGGCTAGTCGTGAACCGGTACTTAGTTCAAAGCTCGCGCGCCTCCGGTCAGCGGCTAAAGGCAAGAAAGCCGAACTGCACTTCGACGATGGCAATTCGGCTTCTCTTCCAAAACAGGAATCACCCTTCGGAATACAAACAACCCCTCTTCTCGGAAGTCGTTTGAACAAATCCCGAGGTATCTGGTTCTTGCCTGGTTATTCAGAGAGCCCTCGATCGCCGCGCCAAGCAACCCGTAGGTCGCCCTTCCAGTGATTCTGGACCTGGAGATATTCTAGGAGTAAAAGAATGCTGTGTCAAGCCTACCTGTGGTGTGAAAAAGTATTATGAGGGGATTCTTAGCTGCGCTCGTTCGGGATGATGTAGCGTGCACTCTGAGCATATTTGGAGTGGTGTTTGATTCATAGCTTTGAGACGAATGATTCTCGGATGCAAAGGTTTCGGGTCGTAGAGCTCTCGACAGATTTTGCGAGAAGCTTCACGGCTAGTCTAGAATGGCGAAGAGAATCTTTGCTTGCCAAATTGAACTAACTCGCGTTAGTTTGTTACGACAGGTTACATCCTATATCGCCAGCGATGTTTGTTTGCCGACTATAACATCGTTTTCGTTACTTACTTTCCTGATATCGTCTCTAGTGTATGAGCTTGATCCCTTCGGGTTGTTTTTCGATGACGCCGGCGCGCTGTTATAATCTAGTCGTGATTAATTCCTTGCTAGTGAAACCTGCCGGGCCGGATTGCAATCTGCGGTGCAACTATTGTTTCTACCGCCAAAAGACCGGTTTGTTTGGCGGCAAGCAGCACCGAATGAGCGAGCGGCTGCTCGAAGCTTTAATTAGCCAATCTATGGCGATGGGTGTCACCGCGTTCTCTTGGCAAGGAGGCGAGCCTGCACTCATGGGGCTTAACTTTTTCAAAAGAGTGGTCGAGCTGCAGATTCGTTATGGCGTGCTGGGAACATCGGTCGCAAACGCGTTTCAGACTAACGGCACCCTTCTTAACGCCGAATGGGCGCGGTTCTTTGCCGAGTATAACTTTCTTGTGGGTCTCTCGATTGACGGCCCAGCGGGTATGCACGACTACTATCGCAAAGATGTATCCGGCAGGGGCACACACAAGCGCGTGATGGACTTAGCAAAGCTCCTGCGTGATAACGGCGTCGAGTTCAACGTCCTGGTTCTTATTAACGACGTCAACGTGAAAGAGCCCGACGCCGTATGGGATTTTTTCAAGTCGAACGAGTTTATGTTTTTGCAATTCGTTCCGTGTGTAGAACCTGGCGGCAAGGGCGTAACGGCGTCGTTTTCTATCACGCCGGAGGCTTTTGGGGAGTTCCTGGTTGCGATGTTCGATCGATGGATTGAGGATTTTCCGAATGTGTCTGTGCGTGATTTCGACGATATGCTCGCGCGCGAACTAGGCTTGTTTCCAGGAACGTGCACTGTGAGCGAGAGGTGCGGAAGCTACGTTGTGGTCGAGCACAACGGCGACGTGTTCGCATGCGACTTCTTTGTGACTGCAAAGTGGCGGTTGGGCAATATGTTACATACTCCGCTGGCAGAGATCGTGGCGTCCCACCGGCTGAGGGAATTCGCTAGGGCTAAGAGTATTCATGGCAAGGTGTGCCTTACGTGCGAATATCTGTCGTGGTGTCACGGAGGTTGTCAGAAACACCGGGTCGTGCTGGGTGGGGAACTTACAGATCCCAGCTACTTCTGCAAGTCCTACAAGATGTTGTTTGAGCACGCATTGCCCAAGATACCGGAGTTGGTTCAACGTCTGCGCAGTATGGGGTGCGTGTACGTGTAGATACGAGGCTTTTGAGATTGAGTCGGACCTCGGTGATCCGGATGTTTTCAACCAAGCTTTGGGATCGATGAGAAACGGTCTATCGAAACGGTCTCTGATTATGTAGCATAATCGGAAGTGTGGCGCATATTTTGACCGAGAAATTCGAAAAGAAAACTTTTTATGAGTACTGCGAAATACGCAAGATGATGGTGCGATTAGAGGCTATACAGTCAACTGTTATTATGCCCGACCTCGTGCATGCCGAGGTCAAGCTCATGCCGGTTGGTTGCAATCGCGCTAATGAGTGTAAGCGGCGAGGAATACGCTGTATTGTCTACGACCGTGACGGACTCGATCCGTGCCCTGGATTGTGGAGAGGTCTTGACTAACTTCTGGAACCAGGACCTGGTACTAGACGTCTGAAGTGGAGGCTGGTTGATGAATGTAGGCAGAAAGTCGCGGGATCAACATCGGAACTTTCCGACGATATACCTCATAATCCGCGCCGAATCGTCTAACTAACGCCTTTTCCTCGAATGTAGCTAGGTATGCGGCAACCATAGCAGCAATAATGGGAACCATTGCCATACCCGCTATTGACCTTCGCAAGAAAGCGATTCCCAGTAGTATAAACAGAGCGCCAAGCACCATAGGATTGCGGGTGTAAGCATAAGGACCAGAGGTTACGAGAACACTGGTCGGGTGAAGCGCGCGGCCAAACACTTCTAGAGGCAGGCCCCTTCCTACGAAGACAAGGTACGAATAGGCCCAGGTCACCCAGAACACGCCAATCAATATTGCCGCAGCGGCCAATATGAGAGAAACAGGCATAGGCAGCACTGGACGCAACCCCAAAGCACTGTCAAGCAATGCCGAAGCAAACCAAAACGCCGCGGGAGCTCCCACCCCAATAAACAGACCGGTTACGGTAAGACCTATAGCGGCTTTCTTTATGCTGATAGTCATTCGGCTCACCCTCATTTTCTTACCCTGTAACAGTTGAGCTTAAACTCTTTGAATTTCGGTACCCAGCGCCGCACTCTGCACCGCACTTGGGGTGCGAATGAGCGTGTGCGCGTGGACATTTGCCGAGCTGAGTGCTAAACTATAGAGGTTGTCACCAGGAATAGTTTCCATAGTTTCCTGGTGACTTTTCTTGGGAGGCAGTGACATTGTTTCGGTTCGTTCGGAAACTGCTCTTTGGGGCACCTCTGCCAACAGCCCGGCAGATACACGAGCGCTTGCCGAAGTTCCTAGCGCTTCCCGTCTTCGCCTCGGACGCTGTCTCATCGAACGCGTACGCTACCGAAGAGATCTTGATGGCGTTGGTCGTGGTCGGCTCGGCCGCGTGGGGTGTTGCTCAAGGGGTTGCCGTCGCCATTGCAGTTCTGTTGGCGATCGTCGCCATGTCTTACCGGCAAACGATCATGGCCTACCCGCAAGGCGGAGGCAGCTACACGGTAAGCAAGGAGAACCTGGGGGTTCTGCCTGGACTGATCGCGGCCGCGGCTCTCCTGACCGACTACGTTCTCACGGTTGCCGTGAGCGTCTCAGCCGGAGTCGCCGCCATCACCTCGGCTTACCCACAACTAGCTGGCGATAGGGCGTTGCTGGGGGTGGGCTTTGTTGCCCTGATTGCATATGCGAATCTCCGTGGCGTGCGGGAGTCTGGATGGCTCTTTGCACCTCCGACCTACTTGTTCATCGGTGCTCTGTACTTTATGATCGTCGTTGGAATCTACCGGGTGCTAACCCACGCCCCAATCAACCCGATCATTCCGAAGTCGTACCGCGTTCCGGTCACCCAGCCCTTGACACTCTTCCTCGTATTGCGTGCGTTTTCACAGGGGTGCGTTGCGATGACAGGGACTGAGGCGGTCGCGAATGGCATTCCGGCATTCAGGCCGCCGGAGTCAAGGAACGCAGCGACCACTCTCACGTACATGGCAGCAATCCTCGGTTCTCTCTTCATCGGAATTACCTTCCTTGCCCACGTCTACCGTGTTATCCCATCTCCCCATGAGACGGTGGTGTCCCAGATAGCCCGTGGGGTCTTTGGGCGCGGCTGGTTCTACTATCTGATCCAGTACGCGACGGCGGCAATCCTCGTCCTTGCGGCAAACACGGCGTTCCAGGACTTTCCCAGGCTTAGCTCGATATTGGCGCGCGACCGCTTCGCGCCGCGCCAGCTTGCCAACATAGGCGACAGGCTCGTATTCTCGAACGGCATACTTGTCCTGGCAGGGGTAGCGATGGGCCTTATAATAGCGTTTCACGGCGATACGCACAGGCTCATTCCTCTCTATGCCGTTGGGGTGTTCGTATGCTTTACCCTCTCTCAGGCTGGTATGGTCATCAGACACATCAGGCTTAAGGAGCCTGGATGGAGACCGCACGCGCTCATTAACGGCGTCGGCGCGTTCGCAACTGGAGTCGTGTCCTTGGTGATTGTGGTGATGAAGTTCACGCACGGTGCGTGGATAGTGGTGGTCGTGATCCCCGTCCTGGTTCTGATCTTCCACAAGATCCATCAGCACTACATCGAGCTGGGAAACCAGCTCAGGCTGGTGGATGCTGACCTAGAGGAGCCCGCTACCATCCGATCGACCGCTATCGTGCTCGCGGCGGGAATCCACAGAGGGATAGTGCGCGCGCTCAAGTATGCCCGCACGCTCTCGCAC
>JAOAGX010000177.1 GCA_026415535.1 Armatimonadota bacterium
GACTCCGCGAGCCACATCTTCTACGAGGGTTTCTACCGTTTCCTGGCCCATTAGAGTACGCCCGGTACCTGGATGGTCCTGGTGACCGGTCATCGCGGTAGTGCGGTTGTCGAGGACTATGACCGTACTCGTGCCGCGGTTGTAGACAATGTTCAGCAGACCCGTGATCCCGGAGTGAAAGAATGTGCTATCGCCAATTACTGCAGCTACGCGGCCTGCCTGACCAGCCTTTTCCATGCCGTGCGCGTTGCCTATGCTAGCCCCCATGCAGACTATGGTGTCCATCGCGTCGAGCGGTTTGAAAGCTCCTAGACTGTAACAGCCAATGTCTCCAAGCACAATCGCCTTGAGCTTGTTGAGTGCGTAAAACACCCCTCTATGAGCACAGCCTGGACATAACACCGGGGGTCTTGCAGGTAGATTGCCTATCGCCTCTGCTGGCTTCATCGGCTCACGGCCCTCGATCTCGGCAGCGAATCTTGCAAGTCTATCGGGGTTCAGTTCCCCAATCCTAAGGCTGATCTTTGTTCGTTCGACCCGAATCCCCATCGCCAAGACCTGCTCCTCGATATACGCGTCTCCCTCTTCGACAACATACAGCCGATCCACCGACTGCGCGAACTCATGAATAAGCCTTTCCGGCAAAGGGAAGGTCATACCGAGCTTGAGGATCGAGGCGTTGGGCAAGGCTTCTTTTGTGTACGCGTAGGCGATCCCAGACGTAATCACGCCGACGCGCACGCCCTCACCTTTCGATTTCGACGGCCTCTCGATCCTATGGAACGGGCAAGTCTCAGTGTAATCCCTAAGCCTGCTCAACCTATCTTCGAGGGCGACGCGCATGCGCCGAGCAAACAAGGGAACCATTACGGTCCTTACGATATCCTTTTCGTACCTGCGATCACCGCGACGCGCCCGTTCGAATTTTCCCAGATCGACTACCCCTGAAGAGTGCGACGTGCGTGTGGTGGTCCTCACGATGACAGGGATGTTAAATTGCTCGGATATGTCGAATGCCACGCGGACCATGTCGTAGCATTCCTGGCTGTCGGCAGGTTCGAGAAGGGGAACCCGGGCGAACTTAGCAAGGTTGCGGTTGTCCTGCTCGTTTTGGGAGCTGTGCATCCCTGGGTCATCGGCCGAGATCACCACTAGGCCACCGTTCGCGCCGATATAGGCGAAGGTCATCAGCGGATCGAGCGCGACGTTGAGCCCCACATGCTTCATAGAAGCTAGCGCTCTAGCCCCTGAGAAAGAAGCCCCGATTGCCACCTCCATCGCGACCTTCTCGTTCACCGACCACTCGCAATAGACATCTTGAAACTTGGCGAGGTTTTCGAGGATCTCGGTCGAAGGCGTACCCGGATAAGCCGCCGCCACTTGAGCGCCTGCTGCATAAGCAGCGTGGGCTATGGCTTCGTTCCCGGAGAGGACTTTCTTGTTGACTGCGGTATGTTGCATCTATCTCCAGACCATTTATAACACGAATCAAAGTCGGGTGGCAAGCATCACCTCCCAACAGAAACCATAGAAACTATAGATGCTGGCGTTCCGAATTACGCGGCACTACAAGGAGCACTGGGATCACGCGCCTCGAGCCAGCATCATTTTCGCCTGGTCTTCTCCACCGTTAGCTAGGTAAAGCAGTGGTATCGGCCTGTCTACACCCTCGATGAACCGCGGGCGCGCAGCCCAAGGTGTTTGTGAAAGCACGTTGTTCAGGTCCATCCAGTATTCCAGCCTCGCAACGGAAAGCCCCTGAATCATATGGAAGTGATTCGCGGGCGGATAGTGCTTGTATTCGTACATCGAGGCGTATTTTGGTACGACAAATGTATGCGGCCAAGTGGGAGTGGTCAGGTCTGCAAGACCTTTGGCGAGTTTGGGAGGAACCTCGGCCGTTGTCGCCTCATCCCAGCTCAGGCTGAACATACCGGATAGACTACTGTAAGTGAGCCGACCTGCGATTCCCTCAAGTCCGCCGGGCGATACGAACGTTACCGAGTTGCCCATCCCAGGGAAGTAATTCTCATCCGCCAGCGGCATCGAGACTCCCTTCATAATTTGGTCGATACTCGCGCCCGGCTTGGCCGCCCAGTCGAGCGACGCGGAGCCAGAGTTATCTCCATCGACTAGACCCTTCTGCGCCCACAATTCCTTAGCAGGAAGCTTGACGCCCAGCTTCTTCGCTAGCGCCTCCAACTCCCACCGCTCCCATACTTTTCGGAAGTCCATGAAAAGCGGCGGATTTCCGCCGGTTAAGGCCGAGAAGAAAAGCATCGTCAAAAGGCCCTGAACATCAGCCTCTGTTGCAAACGGTGTCGGAACCTTGCGGCCGTTGTGGTCGAAGGTCGAGTTGAAGAATGACTCCGCTGCGTCCGCAACCGGCAGAGGGATCCCCCTCAAATCCGATCCCCATTCAAGCTGGCTCATGAACCCTCCCCCGACTGCGTTCAGCTCGGCCATGAGATCGCGTATCACAAGATACAGCGCCAGACTTTGGTTGAATCGTTCAGAATCAGCCTCATTCCTGAGCTCTAAGCGCTTGCCGAGGTGCTTGTCGATAAACGCGCGGAAAGATTTTAGCTCCTTCGCGTCATACGCCTTCTTGGCTAGCATATCCGAAAGAAGCTTCATATCGAGCCGTGTGATTTCGATACCAAACTGGTTGCGCGTCGGTATCACGTGCGCAAGCGCGGTTTCCATACCCATCGAGTCGTGGCCGAATATCACGATCCTCCGCCCTTTAAGAGCCTGAGTCGTGACTGCTGCAAAAGCCCAGTCAACAAGCGCATCCGCGGTCGACTCGGTCATTTTTGGCTCCATTCCGGTATCGGGCCAAGTGCCTACGTTTAGATGCGAAAGTCTGCCGTACTGTGCTATTGCCCCGTTCGCCGCGTGAGCAAACACAACTCCCGGCTTAGGACCAGAGTTGCCGCAGGTAAGGTTAAGAGGGGTGTCCTTCGGAAACTGCTGCAAGAGTGAAATAACAGAAAGCTGTGGGAATGCCCAAGTATCCGGCGTGCACACGAGTATGTTCACGCCAGCATCTTTGAACTGCTTGGCTACTATATCGGCCTGTTTCTCGCCGTCGACCAGTATGGGCGAATACACCACCTGTGCAGGTGAACCGTCCGGCAACTTAACCCGATCAGCAAGAATATCCGCCGCCATCTTGACGATATTGCGGCAGCGCTCCCGGCTAGGCGAGTCGATCCGCGGATCTCCCGCGCAGAACACCCCGATTACTGGGGCACTTCGATCAGTTTTCCTTAAGTCTTGCGCAAGCGCGATTGCCTTTGCCATCTTCATGACTCCTTATCCGTTCTCATCACGGAAGCATGAAAAGAACGAAGGTGAGAAACGAAAAACAACTACTAGTGTTATTAGGCATTGGAACAGTATTTTCCCTCTTTGGGCAGGACAGAGGCCAGTTGGAAATGTAGAATTTATATCATGGCCAGAAGCAACAGGCGTGATCGTTGGAAATACCTGCTCCCCTATCCCAGGCTATTCAAACTTTTCGCGAACTCTCTCGCAAGTACAGGAACTCTAGGTAGGTAGCCTATGCCAACCCAATCAGCAGTTATAGCGAGTCAAAAAACAAAACTCAGACCGGTTCCGATCGACGCTGTAAGAATGCGTGACGGGTTTTGGAAAATCAAGATGGACCTGAATCACAATCATGGCCTACCGGTTTTGCTCAAGCACTTGGAGGAACATGGCGTTCTGGATAACTTCATGCTTGTTTCCGGCCGCAAGAGGGTTGAGCGAAGAGGACCTTACTTTTCGGATTCAGACTTGTTCAAGTGGATGGAAGGAGCCGCCTGGGACCTGGCAAGCTACGACGACCCCAGGGCTCGAGCCGAGCTTGAGCGCGTGATCGATGAAGTAGTCGCAGCTCAACAACCCGATGGGTACCTAAACACATTTTTCCAAGGAGATATTGCAGGCCAGAGGTTTCGCAACCTTGACCACGAACACGAGCTCTACTGCGCTGGCCACCTCTTTCAAGCTGCGGTTGCGCATTATCGGGCAACCGGAAGCGACAAGCTGCTCAGTGCTGCAACGCGGTATGCCGACTACCTGGTGTCGATCTTCGGGCCGGGCAAACGTGAGAGCGCTGATGGCCATCCCGAGGTTGAGATGGCACTTATCGAACTCTACCGAACGACCGGCAAGAAGGATTATCTTGATCTGGCAGGTTACTTTCTGTCCTTCTTCGGCTTCGCTGGAAGCAGTAACATAGCTAGGATCAACGCCGGCGGAAAGATGAACTGGATGGACCACGCAGTCCGCGCACTGTATCTCTCATGTGGCGGAGCTGATTACTTTGCCGAGACCAACGATTCGTCCTATGGCGATACCTTACGGCGACTTTGGAAAGATCTGACATCCTCTAAAATGTACGTCACCGGTGGGGTAGGCTCTCGTTACCACAACGAGGGTATCGGTGATCCATACGAGCTCCCAAATGAGCGCGCTTATGCCGAGACGTGCGCCGCAATCGCAAACGCCATGTTCAACTATCGGCTGCTCCACGTTTTCGGGGACGCAAGTTTCGCAGACGAGCTGGAGCGCGCCCTCTACAACGGCGTCATATCAGGGGTCGGACTCGACGGCAAAAGCTATTTCTACGTTAATCCACTTGCTTGTTTCCGGGAACACCAAAGGGCCGAGTGGTACGGTTGCACTTGCTGCCCGACTAATATGGTTCGCACCTTGGCGAGTATACCAGGCTATCTCTATTCGGTCGGCGAGAACGAGGTTCGCGTGAATCTCTATGCTAGTTCTATTGTCGAATACAAGACCGTTGACGGAACCCTGTTCACGCTAGAAGTTCAGACGGATTATCCCTGGGACGGCAACGTAGACATCAAGGTCAGCGTTGACGAGCCGCGCTATTTCACGGTGTCAGTCCGAATTCCGTGGTGGTGCTCCAGTGCCGCGGCAGCCGTCAATGGAGAGGAGATCGATCGTGCGCACCAACCCGGGAGTTACCTCTCAATCACGAGGTACTGGAAATCCGGCGATGCGGTCCACCTGAATTTGGGTATGCCTGTTGTCC
>JAOAGX010000178.1 GCA_026415535.1 Armatimonadota bacterium
CCCTTTATCCAGGGAGCATCAACACCGGAAAAAGTCGTCGTAGCCAGCACTTTGTTCGAAGGGTCAGTGTGCATGTAGTACTGCTCAGATACCATCTTGAAATCAGGAATGCCAGCGGTTATCGGGTCTTCATGGTCAATTATATTCACCTCGTATTCGAGAATGTTGCCTGGATGTGCGACCCACTGTCCGCCAACCATAAACTGGTATTCTGTGTTCTGGCGGAAGGCATCGCCCGCGCCTCCGTGCCATCCTGCGAACCCGACGCCGCTTTTAACAGCCGAAAGCAGGCCGTTAGCCTGCTCTCCCGTAATCTCCCCCATCGTCCAAACGGGGATCAAGAGATCCATCGACTTGGTCTTCTCCTCGTCGGCGAAAGAGTCGAGTGTGTCAGAAATCTCTACATCAAACCCTTCGGCGTCTAGTATAGACGCAGCAATTTCAGCGGTTTGTCTGGGCTCATGACCGTCCCATCCGCCCCACACGATAAGTGCTTTTTTCTTCATTATCAGAATCCTCTCTAGCTGAAAACGAACTTGCCCTACCAAGCGGAGGCAGGTACCAAGCAATAGGTTAGCATGCCGAAGCGGACTTTGCAATAATATGCTGCGTCTTGGAACGATCAAGCGTCACTTTCTAGTTAACGCGAAGGAGTTGCCGATTTCCCGGTAGGAGAACATGGTATGAGCTCTGGGCGCGTTTGGTTGGCCACTTTTCTGGTTTGGATGCTGATCGGAGTTTGTTTTAAGGGGTGGTGCGCCGCGTCGGAGCGGAATACCATCCGTGTCGGACTCCTGCGGTTCTACAAGGGAGCACAGTCGGTTACACTGTCTTCCGACTCCGGCCTGACAGTTACCGACGCAACCGGACGGGAACTGATCTCATGCGAGCCGGAAGCCGTGGTAGTTCTTTCCGCAGAAGGCGGAGTTTTAACAATTAGATCAGGGCTAGACGTCCTCTCGGAGGCAGGATCTTTCGTGACCGCATCTCCGCGCCGTCCAACCTCGACTGTTCGGATCGAAACACTTCGTCAGCCAGTGCGCGAGTACCGAGGAAGAATCGAGGTCAGACCCAAGGCTTGTGGACTCCTGCTTGTAAATGTAGTTTCGGTCGAGGACTACCTGCTTGGCGTGGTTTCGGCAGAAATGCCCTCAAGCTATCCGGATGAAGCGATCAAGGCACAAGCTGTTACTGCTCGCACATACGCGCTACGTAATCGCGGCAAACACGCGTCCGACGGCTTCGACCTCTGCGACACCAGCAATTGTCAGATATACGGAGGCGTATCTGTCGAAGCCGACCGATCCACAGCAGCAGTAAGATCAACCTTAGGGACTGTGCTTTTTCACGATGGGAGGCTTGCCCACGTGATGTATACCTCGGACTGTGGCGGAGTCACGCAAGATCCCTCCGAAATGCGCCCGAATAGCAAGTTTCCTTATCTGCGAAGCGTCACCGAACCACCGGAGATGCCTCAATCCTCCTGGGAAGCTTTGTTTACTCTCCAGGATGTGCGCGACAAGCTAATCGCGGCCGGCGTGAAGCAAGCTGCCGGACTAACCGGTATTCGCGCGAGCAAGCTCGGGGCGTCGGGACGCGTGCTCGAATTCGAGATTACTACCGATTCGGGCGCGACAAGCATAAGCGGGACAAAGCTCCGGTCAGCTCTCGGCGTAAACGTTATCAAGAGCCTCCTGCTCTCTGTCGAGAAAACACTGGGAGGCACAATACTCTTTCGAGGTAAAGGATCGGGACATGGTATAGGACTATGCCAGGTCGGTGCAAAATGGTTTGCGTCTCCGCCACGAAATTGGAATTACACTCAGATACTAGCCTACTACTTTCCCGGCACAGAGATCGTTGTATTGCAGCCGTACGACTCATCGGCCCGAACCACGCGAACATCCGATCAGTTTGTCTGCCCCGAGCGAAAAGTGGAGACCAAATCTGTACCGCCCGGGCCAGCCGAGTCAGGTGATAGGGTCGGAATCGAGCTGGAGCTTCGTCTGAATGCGCCTCGAGGGCTTTGATTGCACCTCGAGATTATTCGATTCGCTCAGAATGACGATAGGTAGCTTTGTGATCGCAAATTATGCCGCGCTCATAATCATATAACAGACGCTAGGTTGGCACTTTAAGTTAGCGACTCCCGTAATGCGGCGCAACACACTGCCACTGAAGGACCTGAGATCCGCGACACTAATCGGACCGCTGCTTCTGTGAGTAACGGCCTTCAGACCCGATCTCCCTTCTGAGCCTGAGCGCTGCGGCGTAAACTTCGCGCCGGGGCAAACCGAGTTCTTGCGCGCATCGCCGAACGGCGTCTCGGTCCGAAAGGCCGGACCTGATCAGCTCGACCAACCGCGCATCGAGATCGACCTTGGGCTGTTCAACCTCTTTCACCTGGTCTGGCGGGCAACCGGCTATCACCAAGACAATCTCTCCCTTAACCTCCCCTTTCCCGAAGTGTTCGATCGCCTCGGCAGCAGTCCCTCGAAAGACTTCCTCAAACATCTTGGTCGCCTCGCGAACAACCGCAACTTGCCTGTCACCAAGTTCGTCGCTAACAGATTCTAGCGTCTCGATCAGTCTGGTTGGAGCAACGTAAAGGCACGTCGTGCGCCTGTCGAACTTGATAGATCGAAAGAACTTACGCCTCTCACCCGCCTCGCGCGATGGCCATCCGTCAAATGCAAATCGTGAAGTCGGAAGTCCCGAGAGAACCAAGGCCGTTATGATCGCCGATGGCCCCGGAATTGCCTCGACCTTGAACCCCGCGTCAATCACAAGCTTGACAAGTTCTTCTCCGGGGTCTGATATCCCAGGCGTTCCAGCATCTGAAACCAGAGCGACGTTCTTGCCCTCTTCCAGTGCAGCGACGATTTTCTCGGTTTGGGTGAGCTTGCTGCGGACGTGGTAGGAGATCATAGGGGTATAAATCTCATATCGGTTCAGGAGCTTGCGCGTAACCCGCGTATCCTCGGCGGCGATGAGATCGACCTCCTTAAGGATGCGAAGAGCGCGAAGTGTGATATCCTCAAGGTTTCCGATCGGCGTGGCTACTATGTAGAGCACACCCGCCATAGTAGTAGTGAAAGTTGAAAGTTGAGAAATAAAGTGCGCTAACGCCAACCGTGGGTGCCCTGGATAATTTTTATCCAGAACTAGCCTTACGGCGCCTAGGTCCCAAACGAACGTCTTCAGTGTCTAGGGCTAACAAGAGACTTTAGCCTTCCAATTCAAACATCTGCCTTTAACTATTCTCCCGGAACCGGAGTAGGCGGCATTCCTCCACCGGGAACCGTCCTTCTGCCAGCCCTCCTTTGCGTTTCCTCGAACTGCTTCCGGCGAAGCTCAAAATCGGCCAGCCACTTGTTCTCAGCCGCAACCAAGTCCGGCCTCTTGAGCTGCTGAAACTTCATTACAAGCTGGTGGTGAACTCCAGGATCGTTCATCGCGACCTCGCTGGCGATCTTATACTGAGCTATAGCACGCTCCTTGTCGCCCTTCTTGATAAACATGTCGCCCAACAGCAGTCTAAGGTCCGCACCTTCCTGAGTTGCATTTTCCCCTTCCAACATCGGGTAAAGGAGCCGAATTGATTCATCAACCCTGCCTTCCTCAAAAAGAAGCTGGGCTAGCTTGGCTACAACAATTGGATTGTCGCGCTCCGCCCTGACCCTCATAAAAGCATTGATCGCCGCTTTTCTCAGGCGCTTATACTCAGCCTGATTTCCCATAGCTCGCTGCGCCTGGAGGAGATGCCAATAACCCAGAATTTCCGGATCGAGCACTTGCACCTTCTGATTTTGTGATATCCGGCGTTGCAGCTCCTGACTCGCTTCCATCTGGCGCATCTGCTCGATCTGTCTGCGGCGCTCGTCCTTGGCTTTCTTGTCCAGTTTGGCCGGCAGCTTCGATTCCACGCTTTCAAGCTTGACAATCAAAATCCCGAAGCTAGTCTCAACTGGAGAGCTAACCTCGCCGGGCTTCATCTTGCTTAACGCCTCCAGTATTTCCTGCGGATACCCGAACGAGGCTTCAAAGGTAAGATTGACTATTTCGCCCGCTGTTGTCATCTGGCCTGGTGCGTTCTCACGTGCAAGCTTGGCAAAATCAGCGCCCGATCGTGCTGCGGTGACAATTTTTTCCGCTTTGTTCATCAACTGCTCTGGCGGTAATTTACCGCTGGGCAAGAATATCTGGCGAATTTTGTAGACGTTGTAACTTGCGATAACGTCGGCGTCGGTAACCGGCTTGACCAGCTTGCGCATAACACCCTGAGCAGCAAGCATAGCTCTAACCTGGCTTTCCGGATACTTCCTCCTGGCAAACTCCTCCTGCTGTGCAAGCGACGAATCCGCCGCCGCCAGTGCGCTGCGATACTCGGCGTCCTCTCTCGGATCAATGGCTGAGCGTTTGCGGCTGAGTTTGCCCAGGACAGCCTCGCGATTTGCCTTCAACTCTTTGGTAACGTACTTGTTGATTTCAGCTTCCACTCGTTCATCGCTGATATCTACTCCCATCTTCTGAGCTACGTTCAACAGCGCAATGCTATCAACCAGCCTCTGAAACTCCTGCGCCCGCAAATCGGCGTAGGCCAGCGGCGAACGTATGCCCTGCGATTTTGCGCGTTCCCAGGCCTGATCCCAAGCAGCTTCGAACTCCTGCCGAGTAACCTCGACGCCATTGACCTTCGCAATAACACCCTCGCCGTGTTCGCCTTCGGGCCCTCGGTGCGAGGGTGCAGTGCCGAAACTCCAGATCGCACCGATAAGAAACACCAGTGCTATAAGGAATAGGATCGGCTTGAGGTACTTGCCGAACTCTGTTCTCATTTTGTAGATGCTCATATATATTCCTCCGACGCC
Organism: Armatimonadota bacterium; assembly: GCA_026415535.1. Classification (GTDB taxonomy): domain Bacteria; phylum Armatimonadota; class UBA5829; order UBA5829; family UBA5829; genus CALJES01. Next base: position 4,872 of record JAOAGX010000178.1, read on the forward strand.
CGCGATAGTGGGCTACGAGCGTGTGTCCTCCAGTAGCTTATATAGAGCCTGCAGACAGAGCCTAGATCCCTGCTCCGGCGTACCCCCGAAAGGACGATAATGGGTCTCCAATGATATACACCCGGCGTAGCCATCCGACTTTAGCGCCGCGATTTGATCAGGATAGTTTACCTCGCCTTCCCCAACCA
>JAOAGX010000179.1 GCA_026415535.1 Armatimonadota bacterium
ACTTAGGACTGTCGAAAAGGGCGGAACGGTTGTGTGCGCGGGAATTCACATGAGCGATATACCTTCTTTCCCCTATTCGATCCTTTGGGGAGAGCGCGTAGTTCGGTCCGTGGCTAACCTAACCCGTGAGGACGGCGAAGGGTTGATGCAAGTCGCGCCACAAGTTCCTATTAGGACCCACGTCCAGACCTACCCACTCGAAAAAGCCAACGAGGCTCTTGATGACCTACGAGAGGGTCGGGTGATCGGCGCGGCAGTGCTCGTGCCGAACTGAAACTTAGCGAATGTCCTAGAGGGTCCTAGCGGCCCGCAGGTGCTAACTGGGTAATAATTGCCCATCAGAATCCTCGTCAGGCATGTTGAAGCCCGGCCGGGCTGGTGCTATAATCTCTTCTACTCCTCCCACCCAAACCACCACGGGCAGTTACCTTGTCTGACTCGCAGTTACAGCTTGGTGAAGACGAGTCCTACCGAGCCCTGCAAAGCTCGTGGGAACAAGTGCTGGACGCGCTCTCTGAGCGGGTCAATAAGCCGTCGTTCGAAAGCTGGATTAGGACGGCGCGCCCGCTCGGAATGGATGGCGGTCTCGTCCGAATTGGAACGCCTAGCCGTTTCGCAAAGCACTGGCTCGAAAGCAAACACCTAGACGCAATAACCGAGCTGCTCGAGGCACAACTTGGGCCGCCCATCAGGGTTAAGATCGAGCTCGTCGAGGAAAACGAGCCTGTATTGTTAACAGAGAAACTTCCTAGAAAACCTGCGGGGCGCACGGCGGAAGATGACGACGTGATTTCACAACCTCTAAACAGCCGCTACGTGTTCGATAACTTTGTCGTGGGCCCCAACAACCGCCTGGCACATGCGTGCGCGGTCTCTGTTGCTGAGTCCCCCGGCAAGACCTACAACCCATTGTTCATTTACGGTGGTCCTGGACTCGGGAAGACACACCTGATGCAGGCAATCGGACATTACGTCCTTGATAATCATCCGGGCACGCGAGTGCTTTACGTCTCAGGAGAAACTTTCACATACCACTACATCACCGCACTGAGAGAGCACAGGACGGCGGACTTCAGACGGAAGTATCGGAACGTCGACATATGGCTGGTGGATGACATCCACTTTCTTGTGGGTAAGGAACGCACCGAGGAGGAGTTCTTCCACACCTACAACGCCATCTACGACATGGGAAAGCAGATTGTTCTGACAAGCGACCGAGCACCAAAAGATCTCGACCTCGATACCAGGCTGCTTTCACGCTTCGAGTGTGGGCTCGTAGCCGACATAACCCCGCCCGACTTGGAAACACGAATGGCAATCATACAGAGCAAGGCTGCTAGTGAGAATATGACGCTCTCAAACGAGGTAATGCTATACATTGCTCGCCTGATTACCTCGAATATTCGCCAAATCGAGGGCGCTTTGATCAAACTGCATGCGTATGCTTCTCTAATGCGAGCACCTGTGACCGAGTCGCTGGCACAGGAGGTCCTTGGCAACTACTTCGGTGAGGTAGAGATAGCTGTCGTTGATGCGCAGAAGGTGCAGCAAGAGGTCGCAAAGAGGTTCAACGTAGACGTCGCCGCGATGAAAGGCGCCTGCCGCAGCAAGGATATCGTTCTGCCTAGACAAGTGGCGATGTATCTGATGCGCGAACTCACGAACTGGTCATTGCCGGCAATAGGACGCGTCTTCGGGGGACGTGACCATACAACCGTCCTACACGCCTGCAAATGTATAGCAGCCAAGATAGCTGCGGACCAAGCCTTCGCTGCACTAATAGAAGACCTCGCGCGTCGAATTCGTGGTGGGAAAACTTGTTGAGCGCCGAGTTGAAGAAGCTGTGGATGAGCTTGTAGACCAGTATGTGCAATTTTTCCGTGTCGAAAAACACCCAACTTTCCCCTTTGACATGCTGGGATATCCTTAATGAAGAGGTTGTTTTTCCACACTTGCTGTTCCGCACAAACTGACTTTACCAGACCCTGGATATCCACGCTTTCCACATCATTACTAGCTCGACAACTATATCCGATATAATAGCTTTTCAAATGTGGATACGTTCACTCTCGCTCACGAACTTTCGAAACTACGCCGAGCTGGAATTATCTCCCTCCCAGGAAATTAACATCCTGCTGGGAGGCAATGCACAGGGAAAAAGTGCGGTTCTAGAAGCGATCTATCTTTTGGCAACGAGCAAGTCTCACCGAACGGCACGAGACACGGACATGATCCGTATAAACAATGAACACGCAAGGGCATCTGCTGATGTGTCAAGGTCGCAAAGGCCCGAAGTGACACTCGAAATAGTCCTGAGCAGAAGCGATAAAAAACTGGTCAGGATCGATAAGGTCAAACGAGATAGAGTAGGAGAGCTGATAGGTCAGCTCAACGCGGTCATTTTTAGCGGCCTGGACGTGGAAATGGTCAAAGGCGAACCCTCCCTACGTCGGCGGTTCATGGACATGGAGATATCCCAGACGAGCCCCAGCTACATCTACGCCATGGCACGATATAAACGTACGCTCGAACAGAGAAACAGTCTTTTAAGGGACATTAAGGCAGGAAAAGCCTCCGATCACGTGCTGGAAGCATGGGATGCTCAGTTGTCTGCATACGGGGCTGCGATGATGGTTAGAAGGGAACGGTTCGTAGCTTTCATTGCGAGCAGAGCCAAGGCGATCTATTACGATTTATCGGGTGGCGCGGAAGAGCTTTCTGTCTCGTACAAACCTACTGTCGAATGCGGAGATGAAGATGAGACCAGAGCAAGGTTGAAGGAAGCACTCCTTGCAAGGCGCGACACAGATATAAGTCGCGGAGTGACTTCTGTCGGCCCACATAGGGATGACGTTTCGATATTGGTTTCCGGCCTTCCGGCGCGAGATTACGCATCTCAAGGGCAGCAAAGGTCAGCGGCTGTTGCTTTGAAACTTGCAGAGGTTGATTTGATGAGGGAGGCAACTTCGGAATCACCGGTCGTCCTACTTGACGATGTTGGTGCCGAACTTGACCCCGGGCGCCGAGCAAGGATCATCGAGCTGGTCGCCGGACGATGCCAAACTTTCGTTACGACAACGCGACTGGAAGAGATTATATCTGCCGGCCTGGACTCTGCAACGGTATTTGAGGTAAGATCGGGTAAGGTGATGCGGCAATGACGGAACACTTCTTCAGAATAGGCAATCTGTCTAAGGCTGGCAAGCTTGTCGATTCTGTGCTAGGCCACCTTGGCGTTAGGGAGAAGGTGATTCAGGCACAGGCGATTAGCAACTGGGCGCAAGTTGTCGGCCCGCAGATTGCGGCGTCCACCAGAGTCGAGAGATTAACTGATGGCAACCTTTTCGTTTCGTGCAAGAGCAGCGCTTGGGCCAACGAGCTCTCTTTGCACAAAGATCGCATCATCAGGGGAATAAACGAGTCTGTGGGTTCGGTCGTCGTAAATGATATAAGATTTTCCGCGAAAGGATTTCGACGGTCGGCGGAGTCGAAGGATGACACACATACTAGGCCGAAGGGACTTGAGGCCGTCGAGCTAACGGAAGATGAGATCAACACGGCACGACGGATTGCTTCGGCCTTGCGATCACCCGAACTCGCGCGATTGATCGAGAAAGCGGTTCTCACAGGTAAAAGGCTGGAGAAATCGAGGTCGATGCAAGATGGCAGAGTGGACAGGACCGATTCAAAAGATCGATGACTACCGCTGGCGCATACCGCAGTCGTACAAGCCTGGGATGCGCACGGAAGGCGTTGTTTTTGCTACTGAAAGCATGCTCGCCCAAATCCGAAAGGACGAGTCGCTGGAGCAGGTTGCTAACGTGGCATTTCTGCCAGGTATCGTGGGTCCATCGATGGCAATGCCGGATATCCACTGGGGATATGGCTTTCCGATCGGTGGAGTCGCTGCAACGAGGGTTAGCGACGGTGTCGTCTCGCCAGGGGGGGTCGGCTTCGACATCAACTGTGGAGTGCGATTGCTCCGCAGCGATCTGACAGAGTCCGAGATCAAGGACAAGATTACTGATCTCGTCGATCAGCTCTACATCAACATTCCTGCCGGTGTTGGTGGTGAAGGCAAGATCAGAGTGGATGAGGGCGAGCTGAAACAGGTTATGAAAAAAGGCGCGAAGTGGATGGTCGAGCAGGGTCTAGGTTGGCCAGAGGACCTTGAGGTAAGCGAGGAGCAAGGCGCTATGCAAGGTGCCGCGCCTGAAGTGGTCAGCAAGGAAGCAATCAAGCGGGGACGTCCACAACTCGGCACCCTCGGCGCGGGGAATCACTTCCTTGAGATTCAAGTCGTCGAGGAGGTCTATGACGAGCGCGTGGCTGAGTCATTTGGCATTACGGGCAAGGGACAGATCACGGTGATGATCCACACTGGAAGTCGCGGGTTTGGCCACCAGGTGTGCCAGGACAGCCTGACAGAGATGCAGCGAGCTATTCAGAAGTACGGAATTTCCCTGCCGGACCGACAGCTTGCCTGCGCTCCGGTAAACTCGCCCGAGGGACAGGATTACATAGGCGCGATGATATGCGCGGCAAACTTTGCGTGGGCTAATCGTCAAGCGATAGCTCACTGGGTCCGTGAAAGCTTTGAAAAAGTTATGGGCGCGGGTGCGCACAAACTCGGTATGAGGCAGGTCTACGACGTAGCGCACAACATGGCCAAGATCGAGGAACATCCTGTCAACGGAGAGACAACCAAGCTCTGTGTGCACCGCAAGGGTGCTACTAGGGCCTTCGGACCGGGCGAGGCTCTCGTTCCGACGCAGTATCGCGAGGTCGGCCAGCCGGTGATCGTTCCGGGCGATATGGGAAGGTACTCGTTCTTACTTGTCGGAACGGAGACCGCAATGAAGAGGACCTGGGGATCCACATGCCACGGGGCTGGTCGAGTTATGAGCCGAAACGAGGCGATCAAGCACATGCGCGGCGGTCAAGTTCAACAAGAATTGTCGGCGCGAGGTATACTCGTCAAGGCCAAGGGCCGCGAGACGCTGTCCGAAGAGGCTTCCTATGCCTACAAAGA
>JAOAGX010000180.1 GCA_026415535.1 Armatimonadota bacterium
CGGGAACACCGCTTCCTTGACCGCCACGTGCTTCGGTGTGATCTCTTGGGTAATCCCATGATCTTTTAGGGAGATGCCGAGCATAATCTTAGTGGCGACCCGCGCCCAAGGCACGCCAGTGGCCTTGCCAACAAATGGCACTGTGCGCGACGCGCGGGGGTTCACTTCTAGTATGTAGACCTCGCCGTCTTTGACTGCGTATTGCACGTTCATTAGGCCCCGGACCTCTAACTCCTTGGCCAGAAGATATGTTTGGCGCTTGATTTCCGCCACGACTTCATCCGGTAGTGAATAAGGCGGCAGCGAGCACGCCGAGTCGCCCGAGTGCACTCCGGCCTGCTCGATGTGCTCCATTACGCCGCAGACTAGGGTTGTTTCTCCGTCGGAGATTGCGTCGACGTCCACTTCTATTGCGTCTTCGAGGAATTTGTCGATGAGAATGGGCCTTTCCGGCGACGCCTCCGTTGCGAGCATCATGAACGCTGTAAGGTCGGCGTCGTCATACACCAGCTCCATTGCCCGACCTCCGAGAACATAACTTGGCCGCACAAGCACCGGGTAGCCGATACGTCGAGCTTTTTCGAGCGCTTCGTTGACTGACGTGGCAGTGTCGTTAACCGTCTGACGAAGACCAAGCTTATTTACCAGTTCGCTGAAAAGCTTCCGGTCTTCGGCGCGGTCTATCTGCTCAGGAGCAGTTCCCAGGATCGGGACACCGGCGCGTTTTAGGGGCAGGCTGAGGTTTAACGGTGTCTGTCCGCCTAGCTGGACGATCACCCCCATCGGCTTCTCCCGGTCTACGATGTCGAGCACATCTTCTCGTGTCAGCGGCTCGAAATATAGCTTGTCGGAGGTGTCGAAGTCAGTGGAAACTGTTTCCGGGTTGCAGTTGATGATGATCGCCTCGTATCCCTCGTCACGCAGAGCGTAGGCTGCGTGGACGCAACAGTAGTCGAACTCGATACCCTGACCGATTCGGTTTGGTCCGCCACCGAGGATGATGACTTTCTTGGGATTTGAGCTTGCGCGGCTCTGATCGAGAGACTCGTAAGTCGAGTAAAAGTAAGGACGCTTTGCATCGAACTCGCCCGCACAAGTATCAACCAGGTAGAAAGTGCTTTCAATACCCAGGATTTTGCGTCGGGTTCGGACCTGTTCTTCGTCAGTTTCGAGGAGTTTGGCCAACTGGATATCTGAGTAACCGAGTTGCTTAGCCTCGCGGAGCGTATCTGCCGGCACGCTTACCAGCGACTTGCCCGCAAGTTTATTTTCGAACTCGACCAGTTCGCGGATGTTTTCGATGAACCAGGGGTCGATTTTGGACAGGTCGTAGATTTCCCGTGTGGACATTCCGTTTTCGATCGCGTATCGAAGGAAGAAGAGACGTTCGGCGTTGGGCTGGGCAAGCTTACGGCGGATTAGATCGAGATCGCGTCGTTCCTTTTCTTGCAGATCCTTGCCATCAGAGCCGAGGCCATAGCGTCCGATTTCTAAGGATCTGATGCCTTTCTGCAAAGCCTCCTTGAAGTTGCGTCCGATCGCCATCGCTTCGCCGACGGCCTTCATCGAGGTGTTCAGGGTCGGGTCTGCCTGTGGGAACTTCTCGAAGGCGAACCGGCAGACTTTCATCACGACGTAATCCACCGTAGGTTCGAAGTCCGAGTATGTTTGTCCGGTAATGTCATTTCTGATCTCGTCAAGCGTCAGGCCGACCGCAAGCTTGGCCGCTACCCTTGCTATAGGAAATCCGGTTGCCTTCGAGGCAAGTGCCGAGCTCCGACTTACTCTGGGGTTGATCTCGATGATGACGACCTCGCCGTTGTCGGGGTTAACTGCGTACTGAATATTGGTTCCGCCGCCGTCGATACCCACGGCACGAATAACCTTCTTGGAGAGGTCAACTAGGTTGGCCATTTCTGGGGCGGTGAGAGTCTGAGCAGGGGCGACAACTACTGAATCCCCAGTGTGAACTCCCATCGGATCAATGTTTTCCATGGAGGTAACGCAGATTACGTTGTCAGCGCAGTCCCGGATGACCTCGAACTCGATCTCCTTCCATCCGAGGACCGATTCTTCGATGAGGGTCTGATGAATGGGGCTGGTGTCGAGCGCGAATGCGAGCATCTTTTCGAACTCTTCCATGTTGTAGGCGGTTGCGCCTCCTGCACCTCCCATTGTGTAGGCGGGACGCAGGATAGCCGGGAAGCCGACCTCCTTGATGACTCGCATTCCCTCCTCCATTGAGGTTGCGATTCCACTTCTCGGCACGCGGATGCCGATTGACTGCATGGTTTCCTTGAAAAGCTCACGGTCCTCTGCCCGGGCGATGGCGCGCTCGTTGGCGCCGATTAGCTCGCAGCCAAACTTCTTGAGTACGCCTTCGCGTTCAAGAAATGTGCCGAGGTTGAGTCCCGTCTGTCCACCAAGTGTCGGCAGTAGTGCGTCGGGCCTCTCCTTTTCGATTATCTTAGCGACTGATTCTAGCGTGAGCGGCTCGATATATGTGTGATCTGCCATGCCCGGATCGGTCATGATCGTGGCAGGGTTGGAATTGACGAGAACTGTTTCGTAACCTTCCTCACGGAATGCTTTGCAGGCTTGCGAGCCGGAGTAGTCGAACTCACAGGCTTGGCCTATTACTATCGGTCCACTGCCGATTATGAGAATCTTCTTGATATCGGTTCGCTTTGGCACGTCAGACTACCCCCACTTCACGCAAAATCGATTCGAACCAGGTTTTATTGGGAAGGAAATTGGTCCCAGCGGTCTTGAGAGGCGGACATACGAAACCCTCGCACGTTCCATCGTGGAGGTTGAAGAAGATGCCTTTGATCTCGGCTTCCGGCGCGACGACATAGTTGTGATTCTGAACCGTAATCTCGTTACGTCCGCCTCCGGCGAACTTGACAGGGATGTTGATCCCGTGGTCGCCGAACGGAAGCCGCTCGACCTTCGCCCCACATGCTTTCGCTACGATTACGCACCCGTGGCCGAATCCGATCACAGGCTTCTTACCGATGTGAGCTTTGACTAGGTCGATCTTGGCCTGGTCCTCTACGACATAGTATGGAGCATCGCTGACGATCACAATATCTGCTGCTTCTGCCTTGCAGGTCGCGTCGATTCCGACGTCGGCAAGATGCTTGTAGAAGGTTTTTGATGCGCCGAAATCGATTACCTCGGCCTTAGCAACCGGTGTCGCTAATGCGCAGGCGATGGGCGCATTTTCGGGAACGTAATCCGGGAATTCGAGATGGGCAAGCCTGTCTTTCACAGCAGCGGCATCCAGTTTTTCCGGTCCGACGACAGCTCTCATTTCGCCGCGATCTCTCATATGTAGAAGCATTGATCGAGTGTCAAAGCAGTGGCCAAGAACAGTTCTTACGGCTAGGGAGCTGTTATCAGTGCCGGCCCTATCGAGGAAATCCTTTAAGCTCATCTCGGCTCGAAAGTTGCTGTAATATGGGGGGTACTCCTTGGCCAAAATACCTGCAGCCTTTGGGGAGGCAGATTCGGCGTCTGCGAAGTTGGCTCCGTAGTTGCCGATCAAAGGGTAGGTATATACCACGATCTTTCCGATGTTGGCCGGGTCGGTTATAACTTCTTGGTAACCGACCACCCCGGTGTAGAAAGAAAGCAGTCCCCCACATTCGAGCGCTTCAGTGACGCTTCGTCCCTCGAAGACAGCGCCATCTTCGAGGCAGCAAAATATGGGTTTCATATTCGCTCCAACCAGTTTTAATGCGCCGCTCGATGCCTCTTCTTTGCAACCCGGCGCTTTCCATGGTTATTGGGCAACTCGTAGGTGCAAACCTTCTTGGAGATTGGTTGATTCTCAGCGAAAGATTTTGGATTTGCGTCTCGGCGCAGGAGCTTTGCACCCCATAATCTTGTGCAGGCTGAGATAGCGAGGTTTATGCCGAGCCACGAGTTCTCGAAACCAAGTTTTTCGCAACACTAAAAGCTTGACAGTCAGGCGGTCATGAAGTATCGTTACCGGCGAGGTGATGGGGATGAAGTTTCTGGCGGCATCGTTGGTGCTGGCGGCTTCGGTAAGTATTGCAGACTTTGGGCCAGACGACCGGTGGCAAGTCCAGTTTCGCGCTACTGATCCTAATGGCAACTATGGGATGTACTTTGCTTCGTACGGAACAGGAGATGAGGCCTACGCGCGGTTTTACAATCTTGATCCCGCAAAGGCTGTTATTTACTGTACGGATCGGGGTACCGATCGGCCTTACTGGTTTCAGGATATTCGTCCGCCAATGGCCGCGGGCACAACTCGGACCTGGCATCTTGTCGTGAAGGCCGGTGCGAACTATGCGTCCAGTCAAATTAAGCTTACAGGATGGAACCAGTCCGGCCCGAATTTCGACCTTAACGGATCGATTCCCGTTAGGCTAGTGATTGTGAGTGATCCCTACGGGTCTTGCAGTCCGGGCGTCGTGCTTTGGGAATGCGATCCCAATATCAACGGAACTTCGTTCCAACCGACTTTCATCCACATTTTCAACTGGAGCCCTCCTGATCCCCAGAATCCCGAGCCAATCCTTCTTGACCTAGTGGCAGGTGAGCAGGAGCAACCACCCATTGAGTGCGGAATAGGTGAAGCCCGAACAATTTACGCTGGTCGCCCTGTCAGCCTACGTGGTGTCGTTGTCACGTCTACCCCAACCGACGGTCCGGGCCTGTGGCTCGCGTCAGCAGACGGGATATCCGGCCTCAGAGTCGAAACCACTTGGAACGTGTCAAGAGGAGACAGGCTCAATGTAACGGGTGTCGTGTCGTGGAACGATGGAGTTCCTGTGCTTACCACGGCGAGGATGAACTCCCGAACCTCAGGCTCTGACGTCCGAGCGCGATTTGCCTCCGGCAGTAGTATTGCGACGGACCTGAGCGAGACTCTGAATTACAAAGGGATGAACCCTATCGGGTTATTGTTTGCTTGCTGCGGTTTGGTGACGGCCGTCGATTCAGCCGGGAATGTATTCTACATAGATGACGGATCCCGGCTGATGGACGG
>JAOAGX010000181.1 GCA_026415535.1 Armatimonadota bacterium
GCCCATGACGGTCTCTCACCGTCTTCCCTGGCACCTTGCTCGCCGACCAAATATTCTCTTTTTTCCTTGTTAGTTTAGCAGGAAGTCCACGCTATGTCAATGGATTTTTTATGTGGGCTGTTGCGATAGAACGCAAAACCAGAGTTCTCGTCGATTCGATACCATTCAACCAAGCAGGGAATCGCTGATAACGTGCATATCTCAACAACCATCAACGAGAGAAATGTTCCAACGAACCAGTTTTACACCCATACTAGAGTTCGACAAGCCGGGAGGTTCTTCTTTTCTATGGACGTCTTTATCAAACTCTCAATCGTCGCCACATTTTGCGCTGTCGGGCTTGCACTCTCTGCTACAGCAGCTGAAGACTTGCTCGCGGGTTTCTCTCCGAAAAACAAGGATGCCCAGCTCATGTGGGTAGCACCTGCAGCCGGCCCGACATGTGAAGTGATTGACGGTGATTTGCTCGTTGCCATTCCCCAAACCGAAAAAGGATACAACCATTGGGTTGATGGGGTCGCTGATTCCCCTATGCTCAAGGCAAGCGCCCCGGGGGGTGACTGGAACATTTCCGCGCAAATTGAGCTAAAGGACTTTAGCTCGGACTCGAATTTCCACGTGGGACTGGTCGTAGGCTTCGCCGACACGTTTGTCATGACGTTCGGTCCCTTCCAAGGACCAAGTGTGTGGCCCCAAGGCAAGTGGCCTGAGATTTGGATCGAGGCAACAGGAATGGCAGGCCTTGTCAAGACACAGGCCGACGGGCGAAGTGTGTATCTACAGATACGCAAGAGCGGCAATAAGTACGCTTGCTATTACCGGAACTCAGCAAGCGATGAGTGGAAAATATCGGGTGAGTACTTGGGCGCGTTCCCGCCAAAGTTTGTGGGTGTTATCGGAAGGACGTTCGGCAGTGGCTCGGGAATAAGCTTCGCTGTGCGAGAACTCAACATCCAATCGGCAAAACCATGGCAGCGGCAGAGCGCCGAGATCACAATTGATGCTTCTAAGATCGTCGGCAGGATCGACAGGAACATCTATGGCCACTTCATCGAACATCTGGAAAGGTGCATCCACGAGGGGATTTGGGCAGAAATGTTGTGGAACCGCAAATTCACTGGTGGAATTGATGAGAACGGAGTGATTGAGTCGTGGTCAAGGTTCGGAGAAGGCGCAACTTATGCGCGAGACAACGTTGAGTTTTACACATCGTGCCAATCCCAGCGAATCGAGCTCGCGCCAGGCAAAGAAGCAGGCATAATCAAGAAAAACGCAAGCCTTGGGATAAAGCAGCAAAAGTACGTCGCGCGAGCAGTTTTAAAACAGAAAGGACTCTCCAGCCCGATCACTATTGCGCTGAGACAGGGCGACATGGTCTACGCAAGCGCGTCAATTCCTGAGGTCTCTTCCGAGTGGAAGGAATACAAGGTCGAGCTTGATCCGATCATTCCCCAAAAGAATCAAGGTAAAGCAGCCGATCCAGATGCACAGTTCAGCGTATCCGCAGTAGGCCCAGGCACATTGTGGGTCGGATGTCTTTCTCTTATGCCAGCGGATAACGTAGAAGGTATGCGCAGGGATGTACTTGAGGCGATCAAGAGGATTAGGCCACCTTTGATCCGTTGGCCTGGCGGCAATATGGCGTCAGGTTACCATTGGGAAGACGGTATCGGAAATCGCGACAAAAGGATGCCACGATGGGAAAGAGCTTGGAACAATTGGGAATGGAATGACTTCGGAACCGACGAATACATAAGATTCTGCAAACTGGTAGGAACAGAGCCTTACATATGTGTAAATGCCGGAGAGGGACAGGCCGATGAAGCCGCAAGATGGGTCGAGTACTGTAATGGCTCACCCGACACACCTTATGGTAGACTCAGAGCTGCCAATGGCCACCCAGAACCCTACAAAGTCAAATACTGGGGAATCGGCAACGAAATGTACGGAGACTGGCAACTCGGTCACCTCGATGCAACAAAGTACGCGCTGAAATCAATCGAGTTCGCCCGCGCAATGAAGGCTGTTGACCCATCGATTCTGCTCATAGGAGTCGGCGTCCCCTATGATGACTACGGCAAGTGGAATTCCACGGTATCAAAGGTTGCCGGGAGTTATTACGACTACATCTCGGTACACTATTACAAGTCACCGCGCCCGAATGATCCACCCGAACTCACGTACCTTGAGCTAATCGGCGCGTCGCTTGATGCGGAGAAGATGCTCGCTGACACAGCTGACGTAGTCGACGCAAATTCTCCGAAGAAGCTTCCTTTGGCTCTTGATGAGTGGAACATCTGGTTGCCCGACGGACTGAAACGCTCAATGTTCGCTTTAAGAGACGGCCTCTTCGCAGCCAGTGTACTTAATGCGATGCAGAGACTGTCGGATAGGGTAACGATGGCAAACCTAGCTCAACTCGTCAATGTTCTGGGTGCTATCCAAACCAGTATGACGGAGTTAGTTGAAACTCCGATTTACAAGGTTTTCGAGCTGTACTCCAACCTTTGCCGTGAAAACCGGGTTGCGGCCGATGCGACGTGTGATGCATTCGATACACCTGCCGGAAGAATGCCTGTGCTAGACGTATCGGCGACATTAAGCGATGATCGACGAACGCTTGTTATATCAGTAGTTAACCGAGATCCGCTTCTTGACCATCCTGCAATAGTTAAGTTGTCTGGCTTTTCACCTGCTCCGAAAGCAGACTTGGCTGTTCTGAGCGGTGCAGACGTTTTTTCGACTAACGAGTTCGGTAAAGCTGAGCAGGTTAAAATTGCCAGATCGAAATTGTTGCTTAATCTTTCGAAGGAACACGTCTTTCCCGCCCACTCAGTGACGTTCATCGTTTTGCAGTCGAGATGACAGCACAGTCCGGTTGGAAGGGATAATCCCGCAACGAAGTAGGCCTGAACATAGTTTCTCTAAGGCATTCATAGCTTATGCGTCCTGGTTGAAACATCGCAAAGAGCCGTTGACCTAGTCGGCACGGCTGAACTATAATCAACGGAGTTCGGATCGACGCACCTGGAGGAAAAGCAGTGCACAAACAAGCTCGAGCCCTAGCAATCGCAGTCATAGTAGCACTTTTTACGCTCTGTGGAGCTGGGCGGTCGCAAGAGCCGGTAGCGCCTGCGGCCTGCAGCTCGAATGCAGTTGCGCCTGGCAATCCTGACAACCCGGTCGGCTGTAATACCGCCATACATTCTTCGCAGCCAGAAATAGCCTTAGGCCCATTAATAATGCCCGACTGCGACATTTTCCGCAGGACGCCTTTAATAGACGGTACCTTAGAGGACGGCGAATGGGACAAGTTTTATTCATACACTTCTGGGGACTGGGAAGTCACAACCTATGCGGATTGGGACGCAAGGTTTTTGTACGTTGCGGCGAGATCAAACAAGCCGTTCGAACTGATGTTCGTGCTAGATGCAAACAATGACGGTTGGTTCCATGGCGACGAGAACTACGAAGTCAAGGTGGCTGGTGGAGTGGACGATAATATCACGCTTAGCGTTCGGCGGTACGAATCCAGAAACGTAAAGACACCTACTGCTGCGCCAGCCACCGAAGCTGAAATCGCGATGGTAGATGTGAAGTCCGTAAAGTCGGCGAATGACTATATGATCGAGATGAAGGTGCCATCTGCTTTAATTCGTGGGTTCAAACTCGACCCTGGAAAAAAGGTGGGAATGCAAATCAATATCAAGCCGTCGGTTGAAGGGGCAATTTGGGTACCAACGGATCAGGTTGGGGACGTCAGAGAATGTACGCTTGCAACCAAGAAAGTGGCAGCCTTGAAACCGCTAGTTTTGGGATTCGATCTGAAGGACTCGGTGGTCGCGAGAGGAGAAGAGCTTGTTGGCCGTTTCCATATTACTAACGGTGGAACGGAGACACTTGACGCCAGAGAGTACATAATAGCAGGCGAGGGCAAAACCGGCAGCTACCTAAGCAGCCAGAGAATCAGGATTGAGGGATTACCCCCTAGAAAACACATCTCGCGCGAGGTCCGAACCGTCGTCCCAAGCGACATGCCTGTGGGAAGTTGGGCGATTGGAGCGGAAGTCAGATCTGCCGACGCTCGACTTGGAGGCGTGTTGGTCAGCTTCGATGTGGTTGACCCATTTGAGGCGGATATCAAACTTCCGGCAGCGGAAGTGCGCGCCGACGTAAAGGATGTGACATTCCAAGTCCTCGTAAAGAATAACACCAGAAAAGCGATTCGTGGAAAAGTCAAAGTTACGCTCCCGACAGGATGGGAGCTTTGGAAGAATGCCGACACGCGGGAGTTTGTTGCTGGCCCGCGAGGTGCGGTTGCATTTGCTAAATTCAAGGCCAAACCGCCACTTGGAGAAATGGGGCCTGTGCCGGTCAAAGCCGAAGTAACTGTAGGCAGAGAAACTAAAACAGTTGAGGGCAAGTTCCACGTAGTAAGCCCTTAGAGGATTGGTTTAATCTGCAATTAGAATGGGGCCTTGACAATGCGGGTAGTGCAAATGTGAGCTCGTGTACAATCAGGTGTTTGTCCTGTTAACACGGCACAGGAATTTCGCCTTCAGCTTTCCCCAAGATCAATCCGGCCAAGTAGCGGATTAAATTAACGGTATATTGAAATACCGCCGGACTAAGATCTATTAGCCTTGAAGGGGAGATTAGACACCGACTAGTAAGTTGAGGATACGTTCCAGATCCTCCGAGGAATAAAATTCGATCTCAATACGCCCGCGATCCTTGTTAATCACGAGTCGAACCCTAGTTCGGAAGACCTCTCGCAACCGAGCCTCAATCTCGGCAATGTTGGGGTCTTGGCTATTGCTAGACGTTTCACGTGAAACAGGTTGAGGCTTCAGTACGCCGTTTCCGACTCCACGCCATTTCTTAGCTAGCCTCTCGGTCTCCCGCACGGACAATCCACTCTCCAGAACCCGCTTCGACATTTCCAATTGAAGAGCTTTGTCCTCGGCTGCAAGTATTGCTCTCGCGTGGCCCTCCGTTAGTCTGCCCGCCCTTACATGTTCC